>CAVJWR010000044.1:1167-10249 GCA_963653155.1 Limosilactobacillus gorillae | reverse complement strand
TCAGAGATGGGATTGCATTTGGAATTCCATAAAACCTACCAACTACCCACTACCATCTACCAACTACCCACTACCAACTAGATCCACTGCCACTGTCGCCCCAAATGAAACTATCTTCTTCGCCAGATCCCTGTCGGCCGTCTCAACGCAAATCCGGGATGTATCCAATCCCAGAAGCCTCACCGCATGAATATAATCCAATATAAGCCGGTCGGCCCTATGCAGACCAACTCCACCCGTGTAAGTGACTCTGCGCTCACCTACCCTATACGAGTTTTCCTCGCTTCCATCAAAAACGATCCACTCGCGAACGAGAGATGAGCTGTCGCACTCCTTCTCCGAAATGGCGTCCACAGGGCGTTCCGCTCCCCTTCCCTTCAGGAACTCGCTCTTCAGTTTCGACACCTCCGAGGCTCCAAGCTTGGCGACGTTCCTGTTGCGAAGGATCACATTCCATCCGTCAATGATCCTAAAGAAATCTCCATCGGCAAGCTGACGAAAATCATGCAGGGCGACAAGCGCCACATCGAAATGAGACGTCAGCGAATCGCGTTCCTGTTCTATCTCCCGCAAACGGGCTTTGGTCTTAGCAAGCTCCGCATTCAGTTCACGAAGGTGCGCAATGCGGGCAGAATCGATTATGCAGTTGGCCGTCATGCTATTGCCATGCCATTGCCGCCGTGGCCAGCACAACGTTATCCTCTGGACGGCGAATCTGGTGGAAGGTGCGATTCCCTTCGGATGTGCGTTCGGACACAAGCAAATCTCCCGCCTTTGCGGCAGACCTATACACTATATCCATCTCGATGGGGCTTGAATTAGGTGGCATGGATTCAAGCATCCATTCAACGTAATGCACATTGTTCACATGGTCGTTGAAGTCCAAATCGCTCTGCCGCACCCTCACTTCCGTGCCGAAAGCGATGCAATCGAGTCTCGGGAATTTTCCGCCTATATCCTCAAGATGGATGTCAGGCGTACCCGCAGGGACAAGATCCGAAAATGACTCAGGAAGCTTGACTATCCGTTGGGCCTCCATATCCACATACAGCCATTCCGAATGCGCCTGAAGCACTTCGTTCCCCACATCATCTGCTGCCTGAAAGCACCGTGTCGCGACAAGCTTCCCCTTCATCCCGCTCGGCCATGTGCGCAACTTCACTTTGCCGCCCCACGGGACATAACGCGAAACCCTTATGTGCAGACGCGACAGCATCCATGTGCATTTCGCCTCCTGCAGCTTAAGGATTCCCCAGCCAAGCCTATCCGCGCTGAGTCCGGCAATCTCCTGCATATAGTTGCATAGCGTAGGTAGCGTAACGTGGTTTGTCACGCCCGATTCATACGAACGCACGGTAAACGTCTCATCCAACTGGCACTTAGACTCGCAGAATTTCATATGCCGCACATTGTAGCACACTGCCTCCACGTTTGCCACATTGGATTCGCGCTGTGGATTGAAGGTGCCCCCATAATCATTCTTCAGAACTCAACTGTCTCCAGCGGCGAAAGCGTATGCGTCTGAATCTTCCCGTCTTTGCCAACAATGCGAAACGCGGCCGGACGCCTCTGCCAGTTCGTGGCAAATCCCTTCTGTCGACCGGCGGCATCCTGCCAGTAAGACCAGAGGACTTCGTCGTACTCATGCCCGCTTGGATCGTCAGGAACCGTAGCAAGGCCAGTCTCAACTGTAAAGGGCGGGCGGATCATCCGCCCCCGAAGCAGAAACTCCGGATACCGATGACGCCAAGCGTTGAGCGAGCAGATGAGTCCCACGAGCTTCTCCTGGTCCGGCAGTTCCTCTGACCACGGCACCGCCCAAGCGGTCACCAACTTGCCGTCAGGTCCCAGCACGGCCGAAAGCATGTCGCCGCAATGGAAGGAATATGCCCAGCGAAATAGAGGATCAGTTCGGACTCCCACTTGGTTGCCGGAGAAATTGCACATCCATTCATGAAAGACAAACGACACCCCTGGCACAGACCGGCCATGGCGTCGGGCGAAAAAACTTCGCGCATCGTTGAAGAATAGGTTCCTGACAAACGGCGTCGCCGCCGCACCCTCGCAACCGATCGTCATCCGGGAGCCCGCCGCACGCGCATTTGCGATCATCTCGTTCTGAAGCGTCAGCATGGCATCCGTCTGCCAGGCACCCGGCACGGACGGGTGATGGTGACGTGCGCTCCAGCAGAGGTTGGGTCCTCCGCCCAGATTCTGATCGAAGAACTGGCAATAGTCAACCCCAAATAGCGCAAGCTTCTGCACCTCATCCAGCAAGGTTTTCCGCGACCATGGTTCGGTCAGGCAGAGATCATAGCCGAATCGCTGCGAAAACGGATGATTGCAGACAGATGCGTCAATCTCGCCTTTCGCGCCACGCATCATGAAGCGGCCCAGATTCTCATCCACGAACTTCGCCGCCTGCGAATAGCGCGGGTCGATGCAGCTGACCTGCGTCCAGGCCGTGCCGGAACAGTAGAGGCCCAACAGGTTCCCACGGGAGTGCAGAGCGTCACGGAGCTTCGCAAGCGCCGCCTCTCCGCCAAATGGCGGCCACACATATGGCGGGCACCAAGGTGCCGTCCCCTCCCAGTGCATTAGGAGCACCATGATCTTCGAGCCGAAGGCCTTCTCGTACCGCGCCACGTCCGGCAAGACGTTTTCGTAGGGATAGTAGCGGTTGGGCCGCATCCGCATCGTATTGTCCATGCCCTCGCCCTTGATGGGGTAGATTAATGTGACCGGCGATGCCTCGGCCCAGTCCGGATAGTCCACCGGTGCCTTGAAGGCATCAAGTGATTTCACCCAATCCCGGTAGAAGGAGCAGCCCTCCCGCCAGTCCCCGTCGTAGGCTCGCAGACGGTAGGCGAAGGCACTGTCGTAGACACCATTCCGCGCTTCGCCGCAGAATGTCTGAAGCGACAGGCGCACGACATCGGCGGAAAGGCGCTCCCACTCCACGCCCTTCTGCGCATGACTCGCATCCTCGGCGGCGAAATAAAGGCCCTTGCCGTTTCGGTAATGGGCCAGGAACTGCATCTGCGCGTTGCCCGGATAGAGACCACCTATGGCCTGACAGCGCTTCACCCACGTGATGGGCTCGTAGTAACACCACGAGTTCCTGTTTGTCCGCGTCGTGTAATCGGAAACCTCGCAACCGTCAAGATAGGGCCAGTAGAGGTGGCCGGACGTCGATACGTTCACGTGCGGCACGTCCACCCAGTTCAGCCGAAAGCCACGTGGCCATCCGCTCACGCGAGGTCGGAACGAAAACGTTCCGCGATCCGTCTGTACGTCTATCTCCACAACGGGTCCATCTACACGCCGATAGATGAGATACCCGCCTGTCCGTGTCAGGGCAAAATCCGATGATTTCAGTATCGTCTCGTTCCCGGCATCGTCAAGAAAGGACAGGGTGAACATCTCATCTGCTGGCCGGACGCGCTCGATGCCGTCCGCACCGCGAAGGGAAACGACCGCGCCTGTTCGCTCGGAGAAAACCGCGTGCGCACCTGCGGTCTCAAGCGTCCAGTCCGCACCGGCGACGGTTAAGCCCAAGGCAGAAGCCACATAGCCGATCATCTTTCTCAACATCTTCACTCCACCAGAAAAACAGCCGTGCGAAATTTCCCCAACGGCCACACAAACGAGGAAAGACACGTGCCCACGGACTTCTCTGACGTTACTTCCGTCACCCGACGCGCCAGTCGCGGCAGACAGACCCGATAGTCACGGCTTTCGCGCGTATGCAGCATGATCCATGACCCGTTGGCCGACAGCACAACGCCCGCATCCGTGTAGAGATGGACGCCCGCTTCTCGATAAATCTCGTGCAAGGCGACATCCGAGAGGGCCGGTACGGCCACATGCACGCTCCTCCAATCGCCACAGTCGCGGCGAACGGCGACAGGGCGCCCCTTCAGCCTCCCGACGCCAGTCGCAAGAATCCTGTCCGCCGGCTGCACGACCGGCACGAAGAGAGCGCGCTGTTCGAGTTCAGACCCATGGAGCACCCCCGTGAATGCGTCAACCGACTGAAGCGGCGTCTCGCCCGGCACGACCTCCATCCTGAACCCCGTCACGCGCTCGGTTCGTGTCAACGAGAGATCTCGTTCCGAAACATAGGCCGACGCATGGAAAAAAACAAGCGTACGGCCCTTGCCCTTCAATCGCTGCACCGACGCAAGCTGCTCCGGCCGCAAGAACTGGCAGTCAAGGAACACGACCACCTTGTACCCGCCCCTCTCGACGGCCTCAAGGTCTTCGGCCAGATACCAGTCGAACGGTGCACCTGCCGAATAGAATGCGCCCATCTGTTGGGTGTAGGCGACCAGGTTGACATTGTTCGCCGCCGTTGACCGTGCGCCCATGTAGAATTCGCTTTCCACATTCGAGACAACGGCCACCTCGCTGTAGTGCGCACGCGAATGGCGAAGCGCGACTTCACCCCACTTGCGCATCCGGCCCATTGCGTCGATAAGGGCCGGATTGCGGAAGTCGCCACCCGTGAGATCCATATACCAAAGGCCTGTACCATGCGTGACCGTCTGCCCGAACTCACGATAGACGAGGTGGACGGACTGCGCAAGATCTTCTGCGGGAATGTTGGGATCGGAATTCTTCCTTCCGATCGCATCAGACCTGAAGTCATCGTCCTCGTCTATGAAAAGGCGCCCGTGCAACGCCGCCGAGGCAAGATACTGTCGCATTCCTCCATCCTCGCCCGGCTTGCGCCGCTTGTACGTGTGCGGCGCCGAATACATATCAACCGCATCGCAGCGATAAAGGCGGGAAATCGCCCGGTGGTCAGTCTCCGAGGACCACGGTTCGTCCTGCGTGTAGCCGTAGAACACCATCGTCGGCAGTCTGCCCTTCGACTCGTGCTTTACCACATTGCAGTAGTGCGCGATCATCTCCACCGTAGTCGCATGCAGGGTCTCATGGTAGTCCGGCACCTTGCGTCCTTTCGCCGGATCGCGCCACACGCCAGAAACATCAAGAGCCTCGCGTTCGGCCTTGTCTGGGCAGCTCACGTTCTCAAACGTCACGGCGGCATCTTGCCAAGCCTCGCGTAGCCGCTGTACATCATCGCCGTACTTCACGCGCAGAAAACGGGAAAACGCCCGTCGCATCGACTCAGAAACGTCACCGTAGGGCGGCGACACCTTGCCGAGCGGGAACGAGAACCATTCATCCCACGCGAAGTGCTCCCCACAGGGGCCGCCTGCGACATGGATGCCCATGAGCCGATCACCATACATGTCCATCAGGCGTCGAACCGCCTTGCGGTAATACGGCGTCACCGACTGGCGGGCCAGCTGCGAGGCAAAGGACTCGCGGTATCCTGCATCGACATATCCCTTCGAGCGCAGTCGTTCATCCGTCGCATAGGCCCGCATATCCGCAATCCCCGCGAACTTGACGAGCTCGTCCGGATGGCTATCGCGCCACCAGTCAGGGGCCGCATAGTAGAGCCGCGGGAACACTACGCCGTCGCGATCCTGTCGTAGGCACTGATTAAGCCGGCCCTCGGTGAACGACAGATCGAACGAGCCATCCTTTTTCCAGTACGGGTTGCAGTAATGATGCCAGGTCGCCCCAAGGTTGTAGAGGTGAATGCCCGCACCGGCGACATCCCTATAATCTTGGTCTGGGGCCTCCGTGTGCGGCTTGTAGATGACCAGCGCCACCGGTTTCCCGTCATGAAAGAGCGCCGGGGCCCCGTTCAGGGGTGCCACTTCCCAAGCATCCGCCAAAGCGGAGACGAGGACGACCCCCGTCGCCAGCAGGCTGGAAGTGAAGCCTCGCCATCGCCACTGCATCGCCTTGAACCCTTTCTTATTCAGCAAGTTCGGCGACAGCGGCGATCCGGAATCCCGACATGTAGTCGGCCAATGTCACAGTCCCGTATTCGATACGGTAGGCGCAACGGCTGTTTCGCGGCTCGTCTGCGTACCATGCGCCACGACGGGAACGCGAACCCGAAACGCTCAGGCTACCAGTTTCAGGGTCAACACCCGTGAGATCTTGGCACCAGTAGTCCAAACAGAACTCCATCACGTTCCCGATCATGTCGTAAAAGCCCCAGTCATTCGGACGGTAAGACCCGACTGGCGACGGCTTGCCGTCATTGTTTCCGGCATAGCAGGCAATCTCGGCCACATTCGGGCACTCGCCAGTCAACACGGTGATCTCCTTTCCCGTATACAGGCCCGCGCCACACCCCGCACGGCAGGCAAACTCCCACTGGGCCTCCGTCGGCAGGTCGAACCGCAGCCGATGTCCAGTAAGTTCGCGCAGCCTTCCCAAGACACTGTCCGGCCCTACCGCATGGCCCTGATCCGGCCAATCGTAGCCCGAATCGACCTGCCCGTTCATGTTCATGCGCATCTGAGCCCACGACAGGCTCTCCATCGGCAGAACACCATAGTTAACCTCACTCCTTGTCGATGCGAACGAGGCTCTTCCCGTAATGCGCTCGAACTGTCGCTGGGTCAGCTCGTACACGCCCATGTAGAAGTCGTTTGACAGCGACACGAGACGAGCCACCTGACGATTGCTCCATCCCGGCTCGGACGAAGGCGCCCCCATGCGCCATGTCACGTTTGCGGCAGGACACTTTCGGAAAACCATCTTCTCCGTCTTGTAGAGTTCGTTCGTCACGCCGCCCTTGCCCGGCAGACTCCCCACATCCGCATAAAACGCAAGCTGGTTCGGGACGACAAGATCGACGACCATGATGTCCGGCGGGGCGTTGAGTGCCCACGCCGTCACCTTCGCCGTCACGCTCCCGTCCGAGATCTCATGGCCAGGCCACGCCTTGTCGGGACGCCACGTCATGCGCTTCACGCCCCCTGGCTCGATGATGCGATGGACGTCGCCAGCAAAATGGGTCAGGTGTGCGGAGCCGATCGAGACACCGTTCGTCAGTATGTCGACCGTGACGATAGCCGGCGCGTCTTGCAGTTCATACTTGATCACGACTTGGCGGCTTGAAGGGCCTTGCGTCATTTCGACGCTTCCCTCGCGAATGGACGGATCCGCCGCATGTACCGAAAACGCGGCAAAGGCCGCCAGAAACGACAGTGGACTTTTCATGTTGAATTTCCTTTCTCAAACAAAGCGTCATCGAAAAATGAAATAGAGTCCCATCGGCAACGTCTTAAGGTCGCAACCGGGCGAACTCCCTCGGCTACGGAAAAACGAGGAGAGGTAGCCCAATGCGCCAGAATCTACGTTGTTCTGCGCTTTGGCGCACAACACGCTTGCAGACGACACACTCACGTCCGGCATGGGTTCGATACGCCGACTCGTGTCATACGTCCAAGGCACGTCATCCGCACTGACAGCCATCATGGAGGGAACCGTTGAAAGAAGCGCCAAAACAATTCCTATTCTTGTATTCATGTGGCGCAATGTATCACATCCGACAACTTGTGCGCCATGACGGAATAGGCAAAAATTTAGGACGATTCACGCAATTGAAATTATGGTACACTATTGGGGCATGCGCAAGAAAGTCTTCATCGCAGTCAATACGGCCGGCCCGGCGGGGAGGGGGAAACTCGCCGGAATCTTCCGCTATCTCAATGGTCGCCCCGACTGGGCGATGACAATCGTCCGTCATCCCGCAGCCTTCACGACAAGTCTCGTCCGAAAAGCCGTGTCCAACGACTGCGACGGTTTCATTCTCTCGATAGGAGAGGCGGACGCCGCACGGCATCTGGTCGCCGGGCTTGAGGTGCCGACTGTACTCATGGATACGCCAGACGATGTGCTCTGGCACAAGCGGACGAACGTCTTCTTCATCGAGAATTCGGCCGAACACATCGGCGCGGCGGCAGCCGACTACCTGATGGGCACGGGGAGATGCCGCTCGTATGCCTATGTCCACTTCCATCTTGACGATCGCGTCTACAACTGGGACTGCCAACGCTTCCTCGCGTTTCGGGACAGGATCGTTGGGAAAGGCCACGTCTGCCACGACCTTCAATTCCCAGACGGCATCCGTACGCTTGAGCGTCCCATCGGCATCCTCGCCGCAAATGACGAGGTGGCCTTCAGCACCATCCAATTCTGCAAGGCACATCGCATACGAGTTCCCGAATCTGTACTCGTCGTCGGCGTGGACAATGACACGCTCATCTGTGAGAACTGCATTCCACAAATTACCTCGATCCAGCCGGACTTCGAGCGCGAGGGCTTTCTCGCAGCCGAAGCACTTGAGGACATGATGTCCGGTGAATGGAGACGGCCACGGCATGAGGGCATCAGCGTCGGCGTGGAATGCATCATGCGGCGCGATTCAACTGCCGTGACATCCCACGCCGGAAAGATGATCCAAAAGGCGTTGGCCTACATTCGGGCCAACGCACTTCACGGGATCTACGTGCCAGACGTCGTGCGTACGATGGGATGCTCGCGACGGCTGGCCGACCTACGGTTCCGCGAGCTTCAGGGCATGTCGATCGGACAGGCGATCATCAACGCTCGTCTTGACGAGGTACGCCGCCGCCTCTTGACAGACGCCTCCATCGAGGCCATTGCCGCCGCCTGCGGCTACGCGAACCTCTCTCATCTAAAGCAGCTCTTCCTGCGCCGCTTCGGCGTCACAATGCGCGACTTCCGTGCGAAGCAGCGGCCGAAGGACAGTGTGCGCCCCCTGTCCCACACTTCGCCGAGCGCGGATCGACAAAGTCACTTCTTCGACAGGCCATCTATTGCCCGCCCGGTTGCAAGCCTCCATTCATCAAGCAACTTCTAGTTGCGCTGACCGATCAATCCCTCGCGAGCGTCAAGAAGGGCCTGTGCGACCGATACGTTCTTGCATCTCTACACTTCTGCACGGCCATTTTATACGACGGCGGGGTGTGAGAACAAAACCACCATCTGCCCAACCACCAACTATCCACTACCATTTATCCATCTTCATTTCTACAAGGCTATTCTGTAAATCATTAAATGCGACAATCACCAAATGCAATCGTAAATCTTAAATCTTAAATTCTTCTCCTCCGCATCGTGTGAGATGTGATACAATTCATTTCAGTTCTTTACGTTGCGTCTCCATCTATGATGGCCG
>CAVJWR010000044.1:0-1157 GCA_963653155.1 Limosilactobacillus gorillae | reverse complement strand
TCAGTTCTTTACGTTCCGTTTCCATTTATGGTGGCATTCAGATGATATGATCTCAAGAGACAGACAGAACCTGATCAACTACATGGTTGTCTGCGTCAATGACTACGCGGATAGGCATGGTCGTTCGCCTTCTGATGCTTTCGACTATCTTCGACTGCACAAAGGCCTTGAGTTTCTGGAAGAATGCTATGATGCGGAACATACACTTCCCCTCGACGATGCCTTGGACGATCTTGACCAGGTTTGCAGGCGTCATGAGAGGACGATGGTATGAGACTATATCACGAAACGAATGTGACGTTTGACAGGATCGATCTTCTGTCCTGTCGTCCGAACAAAGATTTTGGCCGTGGCTTCTACCTAACGCCAAAGCGTGAAGATGCCGTGAATATGGCGCGACGCACAACACGGCGCCATGGTGGAGTTCCATGTGTGCTGACATTCGATCTCAACGATTCAGATTTGACAGGCATTTCAGTTCGCCGCTTTCTTCATCCAGATGAGGCATGGGCGATGTTTGTCATGGCGAATCGTCGTCCTGAGCGTCACGCCATTGATCATAATCGTGATAATCGCTACGGGATGGTGGTCGGTCCCATTGCGAACGATGATCTCGCTCTGCTATTTCGACAGTTTGAACTCGGTTTGGTGACAAGCGAAATGCTCGTTCGTGAAATGCGTTTCAAACGGCTGACGACCCAGTATTCGTTTCATACGGAAGAGGCAATAGCCGCATTGACATTCTTGGGAGTGGAAGATGTCGGTTAAGCAGAAACAGCTCATGGAGTATGCGACTCAAGATCTCGTCGCAATGCTTGTTGAACGCAAAGGCCTTCCCGTTCAAGATGCAATGTCGGCCGTTTACCATTCCGACTTCCACAAGAGATTGCTGGATGTGGATACAGGATATTACCTTGAGGGTTCGGAATATCTTTATTCGATCTTGATCGAAGAACTCGGACTTTAGACATATGATTATTTATGATTTGCGATTGTGCGATGAAGGTGAGAGGTTGAGAAAAACTACCAACTACCAACTATCCTTCTCCACTCCTACACGGCAATCCTGCGAATCCTGTAAAAAAACATACACTCTGTGTCTCTGTGCCTTTGTGACTCTGTGTTAAACAAAAACTGCGGATGGATTTTAACACAGA
>CAVJWR010000043.1:0-26379 GCA_963653155.1 Limosilactobacillus gorillae | reverse complement strand
TCTCAGCGGCGCCAATCGGAATCACCATCGGCACGGGGTTCGCGCCGAGCTGGGTCTTCATCTGCTCCATCACGTTGTAGAAGTTGGCGCCAATGCGGTCCATCTTGTTGACGAACGCGATCTTCGGCACCTTGTACTTCTCAGACTGGCGCCACACCTGCTCGGACTGCGGCTGGACGCCGCCGACTGCGCAGTAGAGCGCAACCGCGCCGTCAAGGACGCGGAGGGAACGCTCCACCTCCGCCGTGAAGTCCACGTGTCCGGGAGTATCGATGAGGGAAAGCCGGTAGTCGCCCCAGGAGACGCAGGTGGCGGCTGACTGGATCGTAATGCCACGCTCCTGCTCCTGAACCATGAAGTCCATCGTCGCAGCGCCATCGTGCACTTCGCCGATCTTGTAGTTCTTGCCCGAATAGTAGAGGATTCGCTCGGATGTTGTGGTCTTGCCGCCGTCAATGTGCGCCATGATGCCGAAATTGCGCACATGGTCGAGAGGGAATCTCTTTGCTGCCATCTTTAGTTTCTCCTAATGTGTTCCAAAAATTGAAGTGCGTATTTTACAAAATCCCATCTATTTTCGCAAGTGCAGATTTCTGCGCTAGACCCTCACTTAAGCTTCCACTCGACCGTCACGTTGTCGGATATCTCTATGTCGTTGACACGGATCGTAGGGAACAGTGGGGCATCGTCAGCGGCCCCGGCCCTCGCCATCTCCGATTTGGCGTAAAGCAAACCGGGATAGTTCCGGCCGTCATTGTAGTGTATCGCATCGACCTCGCCCAGCGATGTCCCCGCCGCCGCGCAAATGTCCTCCGCGATGGAACGCGCATTCCTTACGGCCAGCTGACGCGCCATGCGCTTCGCCGATATCGAATCCTTCACGTAGAACCCTACGTCCATGTTCTTTGTGACGCCACAGGCGGCAATGCCGCCGTACAGGCCTTCCAACCGCTCGCGGTCAATCCCCATGTCGAGCGTATATGTCATCGAATGGCAATATCCGTCGAAGACGCGCTTCCCTTCTCCACGCACCACGGCTCCGTTCCCAGCCACATTCTCGTAGTGGTACTCAGGACGCATCTCGATCTGCGATACCGTAATCTCGTTAGTCGAAACGGACTGCGCCTTCAATGCAGACATGACCTTCGCATTGTTGGCGGCAAGGACTCCCTTCGCCTTCGCCATGTCCTTGTCAACGGCCTCCACCGTAAACGAAAACCTCATCATGTCCGGCGGCACCCGAACGCAACCCGATCCCTCCACACGAATCGTACCCGCAAGGCAACAACCCGTCCAAACCGCCAAACAACCGGCAACTGCCATTCTTCTCATGTCATGTTCTCCTTTTCGTCTGTGTGTGCTACTCGGCCTTGAGCGAACGGCTCATCATCGCCGCACTGGCCTGTTTAGCATCGAAACCCTTGTAGCAAAGGGCGTAGACAAGCTCGCATATCGGCATGTCAACTCCAAGCCGCCGCGCGATCTCATGCACCACCTTGGAGTTCCACACGCCCTCCGCGACCATCTGCATGGAACCAAGGATCGACTCGATCTTCTCTCCCTTGCCGAGGCGTTCCCCTACGGAATGGTTGCGCGAGTGGACCGATGTGCACGTCACGATGAGGTCGCCTATGCCGGCCAAGCCCGACAGCGTCTCGGGAGTGCCGCCATACGCAAGCACAAAACGCTTCATCTCCACGAGTCCGCGAGTGATCAGCGCCGCGCGCGTGTTGTCTCCATAGCCCATGCCATCCGAACAGCCAACGGCGATCGCCAGCACGTTCTTTACGGCTCCGCCTATCTCTACGCCAATCGGATCCGTAGACGTGTATACGCGGAACAGCGGACCAGACCATATCTCCTGCACACGCTTCGCCTTGGCCTCATCCGCACAGGCCGCGACTATTGCAGTCGGGATGCCTCTGGCGACCTCTTCCGCATGCGTCGGGCCTGCCAGCGCAACGATTGGACCCGTCCCCAATATCTCTTCGCCGAGATCCGTCATGCGCCTGTTCGTCTTCTCGCAAAGCCCCTTCGTGATCGACACGACAAGAGTTTCAGGCGATATGAGCCCCTTGAACCCGCTCACGACTGAAGTGAAATACTTTGACGGCGGGGCAAGGACGACGACTTCGGCGCCATCCACCGCCTCCCTGCGATCGGAGGTCAGCCGGATGGAAGCGGGGATTTCCACACCCTTGAGGAACCTTTCGTTCCGACGCGTCCGTTTCATCTCGTCGATGTACTCCGGGAATGCGCCCCAAAGCGCAACATCATGCCCGTATCCCGCCAGCAGGAGCGCGTTGGCGGTACCCCATCCACCATCACCGATAACAGCAATCTTCATGCGCGGTATTATAGCAAAAAGGAAGGCCCACTGTGGGGCCTTCCCTTGGTTCCCGTATCCGCGAAGCTCACTCCCACTCGATGGTGGCGGGCGGCTTCGGCGTGATGTCCCACACCACGCGGTTCACGCCCTTCACCTTCGTGGCGATCTTCTCGGCTACCATGGTGACGAACTTGAACGGAAGCTCCACGATGCCGGCCTTCACGAACTGCGAGGTCGAGATGGCGCGGATGGCGATCACGTACCCGAACGTCCGCGCACCGTTCCTCACGCCCACGGACTTTACGTTCGTCATCACCGCAAAGAACTGCTGGGCCTTCCTGTCGAGCTTGGCCTTGGCCATCTCGTCGCGGAATATGAAATCTGCCTTGCGCAGGATGTCCAGCTTCTCCTTGGTGAGTTCGCCGAGGCAGCGCACCGCCAGGCCAGGTCCTGGGAACGGCTGGCGCATGACCATCGCCTCCGGTATGCCGAGAGCCTTGCCGACTGCGCGGACCTCGTCCTTGTACAGGTACTTGACGGGTTCGACCAGACCCTCAAAGCCGATGTCTTTTGGAAGCCCGCCGACATTGTGGTGGGCCTTCACGGCCTTGTGTCCGCCAACGCCGGACTCTATGATGTCCGGATATATCGTCCCCTGCCCAAGGAACTCTATGCGGCCAAGCTTCTTCGCCTCCTCCTCGAACACGCGGACGAACTCGCCGCCGATGCATTTGCGCTTCTGCTCCGGATCCGTAATGCCCGCAGCCTTGGCGAGGAATCGCGCCTCGGCGTCGATCTGGATCAGGTTGATGCCGAACTTCCCCTTGAATACCTTCTTCACCTCTTTCGCCTCGTTCAGGCGCATGCATCCATGATCCACGAACACACAGGTGAGATTCTTGCCTATGGCCTTGTGGAGAAGCACGGCGCAGACCGACGAATCGACGCCGCCAGACATCGCAAGCAGCACCTTCTTGTCCCCTACCTGCGCACGGATCGCCTCGATCTCGCTCTTTATGTACGCCTTCACGTTAAGCTTCTTGCCGACCTTCGCAAGACGTTCTTTCTCGGCTTGATTCATTTCTCTCTCCTATTGATCAGATAAAAGAAGAGCGCGGAAAAACCGCGCCCATTCCTGTAACACAAATGTCACCGTTAACCGAGGATCGCATCCTTGGCGGCCTTGCAGAGGCGGAACTTCGCCTTCGTGCGGGCGGGGATCTTGATCGTCTCGCCGGTCATGGGGTTGCGGCCCTGACGAGCTTTGGACTTCGCCTTCATGATCTTGCCGAGACCCGGAAGCATGAGACCCTTCGGGAGCTTGGCGCCTTCGTACGCGATAGCGAGGAACTTCTCGTACACGGCGACAGCCTGCTTCTTGGTGATGCCCGCCGCCTCAGCGAGGGCAACCATGATTTCACTCTTTGTAGCCGGAACTTTTTTTGCCTTTGCCATTTCTTTGTTTCCTTATGAGGTGTTCTTGGGTGAATCCCGTAAACGTCCCGTAAGATATCCTATTTGCCCCGTATTTGCAAGGGAAAAATTAAGAAAATTGCGAATCGCGCCGCCTACGGCTGAGCCTTGGCCCCTGCCCGAACGCCGGATGACGGGTCATTCGGATTGCGTGCCCTGTTGGAGTCCCCTTCTCCATGCAGGAGCGGAGCGTTCACGACTGCGCGAAGCTGCTCAACAGAGATGCCGTGCCGAGGATTGAATTGAGGCCCTGCGGCATAGCGGACAAGACCGGCCTTCAGCCATCTTGCGGCAGGGTCGCTCTCGTCAAGCCTGAACGAACACACGAGAAGCTTCCCTTCGCCTATGCGATACTCGAAGATATACGCCTGGCGAATCGGCAGTTTCACCGACGACGCTACATCTATTATCGGATCGAACGGCACGGCCGCCTCAAGCTGAACGGCACGGCCGCCCTCCATCATGTGGCGGAACTGCCATCCGCAGAATCCTTCGTGCGGCATTCCCCGCATCGCCTGGTGTGCCGTGTCTACGACTGTCGCGTAGTTGCCATAGCAACGCCCGGCCATGCCGATGCGGAACGTCGTCTTGAGGGCCTTGAACGGCCCGCTCCCAAGCAGCAACACGCGTTCGCCCCTTGACATCGCCGCCGCAAGCTCATCCACGGAGATGTCTTCGACGACCTTTACGCCTCCATGCGCGGGAAGTTCCCCGACCTTTGGAAACGCATAGATCTCCCATTCATTCTCCACAGTCATCCCGCCGCCGGAAACGTTCGCCCGCAACACATACTTGCGGGCATCCATGCATTCCGGAACCCGCACATCAAATGCGCCAAGCCGCGAAAGCGTCCCGTTCGCTATCGCACCTACATCGGTCGACTGGCTCCACTTGCTAACTCCCTCAGCACAGTCCACAAGAGACACGTCCAGACGTGCCGCAGGGATCTCGGCACGATAGTTCGAAATCGAGAACGACACCTTTCTGACGTCGCCGGCGACGACGTTGAAATCGTTGCCGAGATCGGAAAGGACAACGGCGGGAGAATTGTACCTGAGGACATTCTCCACAGTCTCGCCGGGCTTTAGGCGATAGAACTCATCCATCATCCCGACAGAGTACCCGAACGTGTGCCAGTGGGTGTTGATGTCTCCAAGAAAGTCATATCCGGCCACGCGGTCTGCGGCGCGAAGCTTCTCGAAGCAGTGCTTGCGGATACGCCACATCCATTCGCAGGAGTTGCGGAAATACGTGTCGGCACGCCCGATGAGTCCTTTTTCGGTCAATACCCTGCGTGGCTCCGAAAACACGCCGGCCTTCAATATCGGCGAATCCGGCGGGTATAGCTTTTCGAGTCCGAAGTCCACATAGCTGCCGTCTATGCATATCTCGTGCGAGGTGCGCGGCTTTCCGCAATACACATCTCCCCAGGCATCAAGGTCTGCCGAAATCCCGAGGTTAAGCGATTCGTAGCTCGTAAGCCCAAGCTGATACGACGTAAACATGTCGCAATATTGCGACAGCCGAGACATACGCTCCGCGTTGTGCGGGAATGGGGTCTTGACTATCTGGTCTTTCCCTCGCATCAGCATGTATTCCACGCCACGCATTGCGCTCATGGGCGAGAACAGCGAGTCTGTCATCTTGTGGACGAGTTCGGCGACATCGCGCAGGTACGCTTCCGCAAGCCGATCGATGCGCGTCTCGTTGCCGGTGCAGTATATCACCACCGACGGATGGCGTCTCGCAAACGCGATGATTGACGCGAACTCCGGCTCCGACACGAAGTTCGGGGACTCGATATGGACTACCATGCCGAGCTCATCCGTGGCCTCAAGGTATTCCGCCGGCGGAACGAACGTGTGGAAACGGACGAAGTTGAAGCCCAATTCCTTGCGTTTCCTCGTCACCATGCGATAGTAGTCGAGATCCCTCGGCGGATGCAACGTCTTAGCGAAGTAGCAATGCTCCGTCACTCCCCGCAGGTATATCGGTTCCCCGTTTAGCCGGAACTTCTCGCCTACGGCAACAAGCCGACGTATTCCGAATTTCTGGCGATAGACACCGCCGTCTGTCACAAGCGAAAGTTCATACCGTTGCGGCGATTCCGGCGACCAGAAGGAATACCCCGATGTGGAGAGCGTGAAATCGCCATTGCCCGCGCCCTGCGCCATGGCTTTCCCGCCGTCCGAAATCTCGTACCTGAACGGAACTTTCCCAGACACGTGTACCGTGAACGTCTTTAGGTCTTTCGATGTCGTCACGTATACGTCGCCGAGTCCATTCTTCGGGAACCGCAATTCGAGATTCCCGTTCACGCCACCGGTGGACGCGAACGTCGAGCGGGTCGTGAGTCCGCTCACATAGTCGCAATACCCCAGATTGGGATTGTTGGACACCGCAAGCACGATCTCGTTCGATCCGACCTTGAGTACGCCGTCCTTCACCTCAAGCTCGAATGGCGTGGAGAATCCGGCGCGGTACGCGACGAAGGTTCCGTTTATCCACACATGCACCTGGTTCCGTACACCCTCGAACGCCAAGACCGCCGGACCCGCCTTCTCCAGCTCAATCGACTTCCGGTAGAGGAAGCACCCGTATATGTTGGGGAGCGTGGTGTCGCCCGCGCTTCCGCTTATCGGCAGGCGCTGCCGCTCGTAGAGCGGGTTGATCCTGAATTCATCCGTCATGCCGGAAGACCTCAGCTCCGGCACCATGTCCTCCCAGTAGCCGGGCACCGCATTGCGCACCCTTACGCCCCTGAATGCCGGACACTCCACTACCTCGTGGGCATAAGGCCTGTAGGCCATCTCCCATTCGCCATTCAAAGACACCGATTCGAAGATGCCGTGTTCGTAGACGGATGCCGCCCATGCCGATGGCGAAAGCGCCACGATGCAAAAGGCGGCGGCAAGCCAGACCCGCGCAATGTTATTCATGCAACTCTCCAGAAATGCCGCTGTACCATGTCAATTTCCCCGATCAAAACAGCGTCATCTGACCGGGAATGTCCGAAAGGCGTTTGCGTGGACGCTTGACGATCTTCGATGCGCACACGTCAAGTTCGTTTGCCTCAAGGTTCGCAAGTATCTTCTCCGCACGATCCACCACCGCCGGCGGCAGCCCCGCCATTGCCGCCACGTGTATGCCGAACGATTTCTCGGCGACACCTGGGGCGATGCGCCGCAGGAAGACAATGCGGTCTCCATCCTGCTTCACGCGCACGGTCCAGTTCTTCACGCCAGAGAAGCGGTTTGAAAGGTCCGCAAGCTCATGGTAGTGCGTCGCGAAAAGCGTCTTGGCCTTCACGCGAGGATTCTCATGAAGATACTCCGCCACGCTCCACGCTATCGATATGCCGTCGAACGTGGATGTGCCACGCCCGATTTCGTCAAGCACGATGAGCGACTTCGGGGTCGCATTGTTGAGGATGTTCGCGGTCTCCTGCATCTCCACGAGGAACGTCGAGCGACCGCGCGAAAAATCATCCCCCGCGCCAATGCGGGTGAATATCCTGTCGATGGCACCTACATGCGCCCTTGACGCCGGAACGAAGGATCCCATCTGCGCCATCGCCGCTATCGTCGCCACTTGGCGTATGTATGTGGACTTGCCGGCCATGTTTGGCCCGGTGATGAGCATTATCTGATCCGTCGTGCCGTTCAGGTGCGTGGAGTTCGGGACGAACGGTTCGGCGTCCGGCAGCTGCTCTATTATCGGGTGCCGACCATCCTCGATGTCCAGCACGTCCGAATCGTCGACCAAGGGCCTCACGTACCCGGCGGCAAGCGCACGGTCGGCAAAGGAAAGCACCGCGTCCAGTTCACCAATGGCCTTGGCCGTGCGCTGAACGGATACCGTATGCGTCGAGATCCGCTCCACGATCGAACGGAACAGATCCTGCTCAAGGGCAAACGACCGCTCCTGTGCGCCCATGACCTTGCGCTCATGCTCCGAAAGCTCCGGCGTGGTATAGCGTTCGCCCGTCGCTATCGTCTGCCGCCGCACATATTCAGGCGGCGCAAGGTGCGTCTGCGACTTCGCTATCTCTATGTAGAATCCAAACACGGAATTGCGGCGCACCTTCAGCGTCTTGATGCCCGTGCGCTCAATCTCGTGCGCCTGGTATTCGGCAATCCACTGGTGTCCCTTCGCCGCGAGATCGCGCAATTCGTCAAGCTCTGCGCTGTATCCGGGGGCGATAAGGTTCCCCTCAGTGAGCAGGACGTTCGGGTCTTCAGCTATGCCGTGGTCTATCAGATCCACGATCTCGGACTCCGGCGAGAGCATTGCGGCGATGCCGGAAAGCGTTGCGCAGTTTGGCGCGATGCTTTCCCTGATTCCCGAGACGGGGCGAAGCGACTCCGCAAGGGACTTGAGGTCTCTGGCGTTGGCGCGACCGGAATCCACTTTGGCTATGAGCCGTTCAAGGTCGCGCACGCCATCAAGTCTGGACTGCAGAAGCGATATCCTTGTGCGATCTTCGACAAGGGCCTCTACCGCGTCAAGGCGGGCGTTTATGTCCTCCGGACGGCGAAGGGGCTGCCTGATCCACGTGGCGAGACGCCGCGCCCCCATCGGGGTATTCGTGGCGTTCAGCGTCCCGAAAAGCGATGCCTCCTTTGTCACGCCATCGCCCGGCAGCAACGCGAGGTGGCGTATCGTGCCGGCATCGAGCGCAAGCATGTCGGATGATTCGATGAGGCGTATTGAGCGCACATGGTCAACCGCATGGTGCAGGGTCGTGTGCACATAGTACAGCAAGGCGCCGGCGGCGGAAATCAGATCAGGCTTGCCGACAAGCCCGAAACCATCAAGCGTAGCCACCCTGAAATGCCGTAGAAGCTCTTCAGTCGCCGCATCAAGGGAGAAGGTCCAGCGGTTCGAGTCGTCTGGCCTCAGCGTCTCCGCCGGACGGTAACGCGCCATCGCATCAGACAGATGCCGTTCCGACTCGAACAGCTCCACGGAGAACTCGCCCGTGGAAAGGTCGAGAAGCGACAGCCCAAGCCCCGAGACGGCGGCGATGTAGTTGTTCACGCATTCGTCAAGCAGACCATCCTCCGTGATCGTCCCCGGAGTCACTATGCGCGTCACCTCGCGCCTCACGAGTCCCTTGGCCAGCTTAGGGTTCTCCACCTGATCGCAGAGCGCGGCGGTCATGCCGGCGCGGATGAGCTTGGCGAGGTAAGTATTCAGGGCATGGTACGGGATGCCACACATGGGGGTGTTGCCGCGATGCGTAAGCGTAGCCCCAAGCACCGGTGCGGCCCTCAAGGCGTCCTCTCCGAACATCTCGTAGAAATCGCCCAGTCTAAACATCAGAATAGCGCCTTTTGGTATCTCGGACTTTATCCTGAGATACTGGCGCATCATTGGTGTCAGCTCATCTGCCATGGGGTCATATTATATCACAGGCAGACTAAACTACCGTCCCATGCGGGATCGGCATCCATCGGCGTACCGGACGGATGCGCGAACACAGTACCGAAGCGGAAATGATGAGTGAGAACACCGGGAACGTAATGATTGCCCAGAAGCGAGGACGACGTTTCTGCGGCGAAAGCGCAACCGATGCCCATGCCGTGAACCACCCCATCACGAACACGAAGAAGAACACGCCGAAAAAGAAATGCATCGCCGCCGAATCGAGTGCGCCGCTTGCGATGCGCACGAAAAGGGCCAGGAAGTTGAACAGCAGGATGAATGCCACGGACATTCCGGTAAGGATCGCGAAGAAACTGTCGAAGAGCCTCAGCGAAGGATGCCGGATCATCGTCCTGAGCCACGGGAACAGGTACGTCTGCACGACTTGCCAGCCACCTGTCGCCCAACGGCGAAGCTGCCGCCACATGTAGTGCATGGTCACAGGCTGCTCATCCGCATAATCCGCCTCCGGGACATATGCGATGCGCCCTCCGCGCATATTGGTCTGAACCGTGAACTCAACGTCTTCAACCATGGTCTGCGTCCGCCAGCCATCCGGGCCAAGCGCCGAAAGAAGAAACGCGAACCCCGTGCCCGTAAGCTTGCCGGAAAGCCCCATGTTCGTCCTGACCCGATTCGAAAGCTCGTTCATCATGTCCCAATAGACCGTGTACCATCCAGATACAAGGCTTGTGCGGGCATTCGACGAATGGCGACGACCTGTCACCACGGTCTCGCCATCCTGCAACGCATCGTTCATCGCATTGAACCAGCCGTCCGAGCAGATGTTGTCCGCATCGAATACGGCGACCGCATCGCAACTTCGCTCTGCGGCAAGTTTCCTCAGTCCCCACGCAAGCACATCGCCCTTGCCGTGGCTCGGCTCGCTCTTCTCCCATACGGTCGCGCCAGCCTCGCGGGCGACGGAAGCGGTCTTATCCGTACAGTTGTCGGCAAGCACAATCACCTCGCGGCATTCTGTCGGGTATTTGGATAGGAGTACGCTCTTTACGGGAAGACGGATCACCGACTCTTCGTTTCTCGCGCACACGAGCACGGCGAACTTCAGCTTCCCGGAAGCTTTCGGGTGTCTCCTAGCCGGCTTTATAAGCCCAATGAGGACAATGAGCGTAGACCATAGGAACACCACGCTAAGGCCTATGCAGAACAGGTCGCACACAAGTGAGACGGTAACATTGGTCATTCAGTAATCTCCTGCGCGATCATTTCGAAAGTACATATGCCTGTCGCGGGCTTTTCCATGCCGCAGATTATACCATACGCCACGCAACCGGCCCGTATGGCGCAGTTGCGAGGCGTATGCGTTCGGGCGGAGCCCGGATCCCGTCAGACGTTGAGGGCCGCGTTGTCCTTCTTGACCGAACCCTTGTCGAGCCCCATCTTCTTGAGGTCTACGTTGACTACGCCCCAAGGCTTGACGTTTCTCCAGTTGCCGCGAGTGAAGTCCGGGATCGAAACCGGCTTCGAGCCGTTGCGGTCGGATGTCTCCGTGAGTTCACACAGGCAGCTCGTCGCCGCAAGGTCGTAGACGTCCATGTCGAGCGGCAGGCCGTTCTGGAGGCACCACGCCCAACGGAGATCCATGATGAAGTCCATGCCGCCATGTCCGCCGACCTTCCGCGCCGTCTCGGAAACGTCGCGCCAGAGCGGGTGCATGTACTTCTTGCGGACATCCGCCGCCTTCTTCTCGTCGAACCACTTGTGCGTGAGCCCGTCCATGCACTTCGTCTCGAACGTGCAGCGGAACGGATAGTCACCCATCGCGCCCTTCGTGCCGGAAATGAACGCCTTGCGGTTGTAGGGGCGAGGCGACGAGACATCGTGCTGAACCATCATGGAAACGCCGTTCACGGTCTTGATGAGCGTCGTGTTCATGTCGGCCATCGCCGCCGGCGGATCGAACTTGCGCGAGTCGGAGTCGGGGAGATACTCCTTGCGCACCCGCTCGTAGTTCTTGTTGTGCGGCCCATTGCCCAGCGCGACCAGATAGTCCATGCGGTCTCCGCGGTTGATGCCGAGCGTCTGGCACAACGGCACAAGGCCGTGCGTCGGATAGCGGTCTCCACGATGGGCCATGTTCTCGCCATAGCGCCAACGCCATTCGTTGTTGTTCGGCCCGGTCTGCGGAATGATCGTGCGCAGGTCGTGGATGTATGCGCCCTCGACATGGGTGATCTCGCCGAACATTCCAAGGCGAGCGAGGTTGAGTTCCAGAAGCTCGATCTCGCCGTAGACGCAGTTCTCAAGCTGCATGCAGGGGATGCGGTTCTTTTCCGACGCCTCCACGAGTTCCCAGCACTCCTCGGTCGTGAGCGCGGCAGTCACTTCGACAAGCGCGATTTTGCCGCCCAAGAGGCCACGCAGCGCAACCGGCTGGTGCAGTGCCCACGGAGTCGCGCAGTAGACGACGTCGCAGTCGCCGTTGTCGCAGAGATCCTTGTAGGCCTCCGGGCCGACGTACTTCTTGATCTTGTCCACGCCCGGATACTTCTTCTCCCTGAGCCACTTAAGGTTTGCCTCGACGCGTTCCGGCTCCTTGTCGCAGAGCGCGACGATGTCCACGCCCGGAATCATAGACACGCGATGCACTGCCCCAGTGCCGCGACCGCCGATGCCGATGAAGCCTACGCGCACCCGCTTGAACGGCTTAAGCGCGTAGTTCTGCATGATGCCGCCCTCGCCGAATCCATAACGGTTCAGGTGGCATCCTGCGGCCAATGCCGCCGCGCCCATCCAAGCCGTACCCTTAAGGAAGTCCCTTCTGCTGCCGTTCATTCGTTTCCTTTCCGCGAACTTTGTCGCTGTTGTTGTAAAAGCATTTCACCGACCCACATCCAATCGGCTGTTTCATACGCCGCATAGTATAGCAAATTTACATGGCGCAGTTCGGCCATTGATTTTTTTTTTCTGCCGAAAGTTCTCTTTCCCGCTTGCATGCGACACGGCGATATGGTATTATACGCCCCGTTTTTGCACCCGTGGTGAAATTGGCATACACGCTAGATTCAGGTTCTAGTGCCGCAAGGTGTGTGGGTTCAAATCCCACCGGGTGCACCAAGCAGTCTGTGGCCCCATCGTCTATCGGCTAGGACACCTGGTTCTCATCCAGGTAAGAGGAGTTCGACTCTCCTTGGGGCTGCCAAAGCGCATGAAAAAGGCATTCAAAATCTTTCTCCTGCTTTTTGCGTTCACCTGTGTGGCGTTTCTCCTTCTTTCCCGCATGGAGTTCAATCTTCCGCAGAGTGCCATTGAGCTTGTGTCGGAAGCATGCTCTACCAGCAACGCCGTGTTCCGCATCGAGTCCATCTCGGTGAAATTCCCTACGAAAGTCCGCTTAAGCGGCGTAAGGATGTTCATTGGCGGCAAGCAGGACGCGAAGCCATTCCTTTCGGCGAGACGCATAGACGTAAAGCTTTCCCCCTTGAAGTTCCCGTGGAAGGCGAAGGACATCGTCAAATCCGTCATAGTATCGGGCGCAAGGATGCCACGGCTTCCCGATGGGTACTACATACCGGATTCGATAGAGTTCCCCGGATCGTACGACTTCACGGAGACGGACGAGCCGCTTGAGCTTGACCTTCCGGAATTCTCGCCGTTCAGGCTTACGCTCCTTGATGCCGACATCCTTGACCTCAAGGCCGAAAAGGTGATGGTTGAAAAGGTGTCGTCCGCGAACGGCATACTGCAGTTCTCGAATGTGCGTGTGCTGTTCCCCGACCGCGACGCGAGGATGGAAGTGACAGGCGAATGCGAGCTTAACATCCCGGCGCAACGCGTTTTCGGCAGCGTCCACGGGCAGGCCCGCCAGCCCAACATACGCCCGATGCTGCAGGCTCTGGACATCACGAATTGCTACCAGTTCATAGATGCGTTCACCGGCGTAACCACTCCGGTTGATGCGGGCTGCCGTTTCGACGTCAACCTGCGCAACTCTGACCTGAACATATTCCTCGACCTCCACCCCACCGGCGGCGCATATCGGGATGTCCCGCTCGAAACCGCCCAGGGGAACGTAGATGTGCGCGTCTTCGTGCGCGGCCACTGCCAGAACGCCAGAATAACGGTAGGCCCCATAGATGCGAGGCTTGCGGACGGCACATCCATGACGGGATCGGTGTTCTACGAAAACACAAACGACGTTGGATTCGTTACGTTCCGCAACGTGCACTCCACCACATCGCTCTCGAACGCACTCGCGATAGCCGACGTGCTGAATGACGGCACCTTGGATTGCCTTCAGCCGGAGACGCCGCCAACCCTGGCACTGAACGGAATGATGGCCGTCGATCCCAGATACGCCTACACGAACCATCTGGATGGCTCCATAGCGTTCAAGCGCGGGACGTTTTTCGGCATACCGCTCTTCAATGCCAACACGGATTTCAGGCTTCGCGGAGATTCCGTACACTTTGACAACGCCCATTCGAAGACGGAACACGGCGGCACCATCGCCGGCTCCGGCAAGATCGCATTCCCCGGTTTCGACAGTGATCGCGCTTCCTTCAGCATAAGCATAGATGGAGAACTCATCCCATTCGAGGATGCCGCAACCGCGTTCGGGATGGATTCAGGCGATATGCGCGGAAAACTCTCCGGCCACGTTGAATTTGAGGCGCCACTATCAACCGCCCTCGTGTCGCGCATCAACGGAAAGGCATCCGTGAAGGCATCGGATGGGCAGATCGCGAGGCTTAAGCTGTTCGCAGGGCTTACCGACTACCTCGCGAAGACCGTTCCGGGGATCTCGTCGCTCGTCGACCAGTCGAACGCAGAGCTTGAGTGCGTCATATCAAATGGCGTAATACACGCCACAAGAGTGGATGTCTATGGGGACGTGTTCAAGATCACCGGCTCCGGCACCTACTCGATACCTGACGATGCCATCGACTTCACGGCTCGGGTGCGCCTTTTCAGGAACGATTCGATAATAGGCAAGATCGCGAATCCGATCACGTGGACCTTCTCCAAACTTCTTCTCGAATTCAAGGTATACGGCTCCCTCGATGCCCCGAAGTGGAAATACATTTCCGTGATAGACAGGCTGCTGTGATGACGCTGGATCTTGAGAAGTCGCTTGGCGATCCGATGATGGGGATCGACGAGGCGGGACGGGGTCCGCTCGCAGGGCCTGTCTTTGCCGCCGCCGTGCATCTTCCGATTCTTGCGGCCGAATCGCTCATCGTAGGCAGTTGGGCGGAAGTAAACGACTCGAAGAGGATATCGGAGAAGAAAAGATACCTTCTCGCCGAAACGATCAAGTCAACGTGTGGATGCATCTGGGCGATAGCTTCAGCCTCAGCCGCAGAGATAGACTCACTGAACATACTCCGGGCGACGCACCTTGCGATGAAGCGAGCCCACGATCAGGTTGCGCTCGCCTTGCAGACATCCCAACGGGATGGTTCCACCATACTGGCGCATACGCTTGTGGACGGGCTTCCGGTCTCTACGCTCCCGGATGCGAGGAGTGTGGTGAAGGGAGATTCAAAATCCATCCTGATCGCCGCCGCCTCGATATTGGCAAAGACAGCCCGTGACACGTATTGCCTGGAGATGGATCGCCAATATCCCGGATATGGCTTTGCGAAACACAAGGGATATCCCACAGCGGCGCATTTTGCCGCCTTGCGCACCTTGGGCCCATGCCCAGAACACCGCAAGTCATTCGGCCCGGTATCGCAGCTGACTCTTTTCTAAGCCCTGCGAACCATGCAAGTCACAGGATCTACGGCAATGCCGTTTGCTGCCGCAAGCACCAGACCGTAGTTTGTGATTGGCGTTCCGGCTTCCTTCGCAACGGCTATGCGTCGCTGCATCTCCCGTCTCGTGAGCATGCATCCGCCACAGTGCACAACCAGTTTTGGTCTGGTTTTCTCAATCGGAAATTCGCCGCCAGAACTGAAGATGAAGTTCAGCCTCTTGCCGGTGAGTCTGCCTATGGCGCGAGGGATTTTCACCGCACCTATGTCGCCACATTGGCGATGGTGGGTGCAACCCTCTGACACAAGGACAGTATCTCCGTCCTCAAGGCTTTTCAAGGCTGCCAACCCTTCACAGTATGTCGGAAGATCGCCCTTTGCACGCGCGAACAGAATGGAGAACGATGTCAACGGCACGTTCTTCGGCAACAACGAGTCCACCGCCCCAAAGGCCTGGGAATCCGTCACCACAAACTTGCACACACGTTCCTCGCATCCTGCGGCATCGTGGAACAGGGACGAAACCGATGCCGGCTGGCAGACCTGCGCAATCCCACCTGCGTCAAGTATCTCGCGTATCAGCTGCTGCTGAGGGAGGATCAGACGGCCCTTCGGTGCGCTTCCGTCCTGCGGACACACCAGAAGCACCTTGTCCCCAGCCGCCACAAGATCGCCGACAAGCGGCCTTGTCGATTCGGCAATTTTGACGGAAGCCACGGCTTTGCGAAAAAGCTCCACATCATCGCCACGATTGTATCTCAGCACGGTCACGCCATGCTTGCGGCACTCTTCGGAAAAACGGCGAAACTCCGGGCATTCGCCATCACTTTCGGGAGCGGCGGCAACCCATACCGCAATGTCGGTTGTGGCAAGTACATCAAAGGCTTTCTTCACCCGCATTTCGCCAAGTGCGCCAACATCATCTAGCCCAGCCGTATCGGTAAGCAGGCATGGCCCCAACGGCAATATCTCCATCGCCTTGGAAACGGGGTCCGTGGTGGTTCCGGCGACATCGCTTACTATTGCAAGATCCTGTCCCGCAAATGCATTTACGAGGGTGGATTTTCCAGCGTTCCGCAAGCCGAAGAAAGCGATGTGTATACGGTTCGCCTTAGGTGTATCGTTCAAGTCCGCCATGGCAAGAAATGGCTACTGCCACTAAAACCTATTTCCTAAAGGCTAAACTTTTGGTGGGCGCGGAGGGACTCGAACCCTCACACCTTTCGGCACTGGAACCTAAATCCAGCGTGTCTGCCATTTCACCACGCGCCCGAAAACAACAAGCCGACGGACCCTTTTTCGGGATTCGCCGACCTGCATTAAAAGGGAAACTATCCCTCTTTACTTGGCCTCGGCAGCCGCAGTCTCGGCAGCGGGAGCATCATCCTTGATCTCTTCCACGCAAACCCACTGGAAAAGCACCATCTTCGCCGCATCGCCCTTGCGGGTATACAGCTTGAGGATGCGCGTGTAGCCGCCGTTACGGCCATTAAGCGCAGGAACGATCTTGTCGAAGAGCTTCTTGACGGCCTTTGGCTGCGTAAGGTGCGTTGCCACGAGGCGGCGAGCCGCGAGGTCACCCTTGCGGGCGATCGTAACGAGCTTTTCGGCAAGCTTGCGGGCCTCCTTAGCCTTCGGCAGGGTGGTCTTGATCGTTTCGGCGAGGATAAGGTTCGTGACCATATTCCTCATCATGAGGTCACGGTGCGCTGTCGAGCGACCGAACTTCTTTACAACTCTCTGGTGACGCATTGTCAGTGTCTCCTGAAATTACTTTTTCGATTCAAGCAAATCGGCATCGAACTTGTATCCGAGGCAAAGACCGAGCTCCTTGAGCTTGTCCTTGATCTCCGTAAGCGACTTCTTGCCGAAATTGCGGTACTTGAGCATATCTGCCTCCGTCTTGGAGACAAGCTCACCCACAGTTGCGATGTTCGCGTTGTTGAGGCAGTTTGCCGCACGGACCGAAAGCTCGATCTCGTTGACGGACATGTTAAGGAGCTTGCGGAGATGTTCACGCTCGTTGGCTCCCTTGTTGTCGCCCTCATCAAACTCCAGGATCTCTTCCTGCGCATAATCGACAAACACGTCAAGATGGCGGCGGAGAACCGCTGCGGCAGTCTTGAGCGCATCGTCTGGCGTAACGCGTCCATCCGTCCAGATGTCGAGAATGAGCTTCTCGTAGTCCGTACGCTGGCCGACACGCGTGTTCTCGACGAGAAAGTTGACGCGCGTGACAGGCGAGAAGATGGAATCAATCGCAATGCGCCCGATTTCCTGATCGGGGGTCTTGTTTGCGTCCGCAAGGCAGAAACCACGCCCGATCTTCAGCTCGCACTCAAGATCAAGGCTACCGTCTGCCTCAAGGGTGCAAATCTCCTGACGGGGATTGAGCACCTCGATTGAATTGCCTTCGGCGAAGTCGCCCGCATAGACCGTGCACGGCCCCTTCTTCTTCAGCGTGATCGACTTCAGGTCACGCGTGTAAGACTTCAGCAGAACCCGCTTAAGGTTGAGGATTATGTCCGTGACATCCTCTGCACAACCCTTAATCGTCGCAAACTCGTGATGGACGCCGGCAATCTTGACGCTGGAGATTGCGCACCCTTCTATCGAAGAGAGCAACACGCGACGCAGGGAGTTCCCTATCGTACGCGCATAGCCAATCTCAAACGGCTCTGCGACAAAGCGAGCGTACGTGCCAGTGGCGGTACCTTCATCCTTGTCGATATTATGCGGCATCTCAAAACGGCTCAAACGGATCGGCATGAAAAACCTCCTTTGAGAAAGTGGAAAAAACTGTTACCCGAACTATCAGCGGCTGAAGAGTTCGACGATGAGCTGCATCTCTGCGTTTTCGGGAATCTCCTCGCGCGTCGGGACGCTCTGGAGCGTTCCCTGCATCTTGGCCTCATCCCATGCGAGCCAACCCACGACAGGCGACTTGTGGCCCTTGAGCGATTCAACGACCGACACCATGTTGCGATCCTTCTCGCGCACGGAAACCGTATCGCCAGGACGAACAATCGCGCTCGGAATGTTGCAGATCTCGCCGTTCACCGTCACATGGCGGTGGGACACAAGCTGACGGGCTCCGGCACGTGTAGGCGCAAGGCCGAGACGGTAGGCAACGTTGTCAAGACGGCACTCGCACATCGCGAGCATGATGTCACCCGTAACGCCCTGCTTCGCCTTCGCGCGCTCGAAGAACAGGCGGAACTGCTTCTCGCGCATGCCGTAGATGGCCTTGACCTTCTGCTTCTCGCGAAGCTGAACGCCATATTCCGACATTTTCTTGCGACGCTTGTTGGCGCCATGCTGCCCCGGAGGGTTAGGACGACGCTCAAGAACCTTGTCCGGCCCGAAAATCGGCTCGCCGAAACGACGGGAAATCTTAGTCCTTGGACCTGTATAGCGACCCATTTTACACTCTCCTCCGTTTACGCGGACGGCACCCGTTGTGCGCGAGCGGCGTCGTGTCAGTGATCATCGTTACGCGAATGCCGGCAGCCTGAATCGCACGGACAGCCGACTCACGGCCCTGCCCAGCACCCTGCATGCGCACTTCGCATTCGTGCATTCCCTTGGCGACAGCCGTACGGGCGGCATCCTGCGCCACCATCGTCGCTGCAAATGCCGTTGACTTGCGGGAACCCTTGAAGCCTGCCTTGCCGGCGGAGCTCCAGGCGATGACACCACCGCGGGCATCGGCAATCGACACCTGCGTGTTGTTGAACGTGCTGCGGATAAACGCGATACCGGCAGGTATCGACTTGCCAGCACGTACCTTCTTGGTTGGCGCAGCGGCGCCAGCGGCCGCCCCTTCGGCGGCTTCAGAGGCAGCAATCGGCGCCGCTGGTGCGGCGACTTCGGGCTGCTTGAGTGTTTCTTCGCTCATTGCTTTCCTGTTGGTTCAAAAAAAGCGCTTACTTCTTCGGCGCCGCACCGCGAATCGCGGCAGACGATGCCTTGCGGTTGCCCTTGCGCGTCTTCGCATTGGTCTTCGTGCGCTGGCCACGCACCGGAAGGCCCTTCTTGTGGCGGAGACCGCGATACGACCCGATCTGGATCAGACGGCGGATGGTCTGGGACACCTCGCGGCGGAGGTCGCCCTCTACGCGATAATGATCCTGGATGAAAGTGGTGATGGCGTGGATCTCATCCTGTGTGAGGTCATCCGCCTTCTTTGAAGGCTCGATTTTGCATGCGGCAAGCACTTCATCCGCACGTTTCGGTCCAATACCGTGGATATAACGGAGCGCGAAGCGGCTGTGCTTCTTGCCCGGAATGTCCACACCCATGAGTCTCGGCATGTGATTGTTTCCTTCTGGTTAGTTAACCCTGACGCTGTTTGTGTCGTGGATTGGTGCAAATGACGCGCACCACGCCCTTGCGGCGAACAATGCGGCAATTTTCGCATATGCGACGAACTGAACTGCGAACTTTCATGATGACTCTCTGCTTTTCTTCCTGTGTCAAAAAGAGCGTATATTAAAGCATAATCCGCAAGAAAAAGCAAGAGGGTATTTCATGTTTTTTCCTGTCAGAAATCGGATGCGTCGCAGACGAGGTTCTCCATTATGTACTCCCGCCGCTCCGGGGTGTTGCCGCCCATGTAGAACTTTATGGTCTTGTCGGCCTCGGAGTCATCCCCGCACGTGACTGGGGTAAGGCGCATGCCGGGTCCGATGAATTCCTTGAACTCCTTGGCGTTGAGTTCGCCAAGCCCCTTGAACCTCGTGATCTCGCAGTTCTTGCCGCAGGCCTTTATGGCCTTTTCGCGCTCCTCATCCGTAAAGCAGTAGTACTGCCCAGAGTCCTTTGCCTTGGGGTTGCGGACCCTGAACAGCGGCGTCTCAAGGATGAAGACGCGCCTGTCCATTATCAGCTGACGGTAGAAGCGCATGAAGAACGTGGTGAGCAGCATGCGTATGTGAAGGCCGTCTACATCGGCATCCGTAGCGAAGATTATCTTCCCGTAGCGCAGATGCTCAAGCGAATCCTCTATGTCGAGCGTCTTTATCAGGTTGAAGAATTCCTCGTTCTTGTAGAGCACGTCCTTGTTCAGACCGCACGTGTTGAGGCATTTGCCCCTCAGGAAGAATACGGCCTGGTTCATCGCGTCCCGTGCATTGCCGAGAGTGCCGCCGGCGGACTTGCCCTCCGTGAGGAATATCATCGTGTCCTCGCCATATCCCTTCTTGCCGGCCTTCTCCTTCCGATCGAGGTGCAGGTGGTTCTTGCAGTCCTTGAGCTGAGGCACACGTACGCTCACCGCCTGACTCCGCTCCCTGGCCTGCTTCTTGATCGTGTTCAGCTGGCTGCGGAGCTTGGAGGTGTCGTCGACCTTCTTTATGAGCTTGTCCGCCTCCGCCGGGAACTTGTGGAACAGCGTCTCGACTTCCCGCTTGATGTTCGCCACGAGGTCTGCGCGTATCTCCGGCGAGCCGAGCTTGGTCTTCGCCTGCCCCTCGAACGTCGGCTCCTGCATGCGGATGGATATTGCGCCCACTATGCCCTCTCGCACGTCATCGCCATCGAACTTCTTCTTGGAGTACTCGTTCAGGGCCTTCGTCAATCCCTCCTTGAAGGCCGTAAGGTGCGTTCCGCCCTCCGTCGTATGCTGCCCGTTTACGAACGAATAGTATTCCTCGGAGAACCTGTTGGTGTGCGTGAACACGAATTCCAGCGTCTTTGACCGGAAATGGAATGGCACGTAGAGCTTTTCGAACTGGGCCTCGTCCGCTATTAGGTCGTTAAGGCCGTCGTCGGAGCATATGCGCTCGCCGTTCAGGACAAGTGTAAGCCCGGCATTCAGGTAGGCATACATCTTGAGCCTACGCATCACGTGCTCTTCGCGGAACTTGAAGTTCTTGAATATCGTCGCGTCTGGCAGGAAACTTACGAACGTGCCGTTGCGCTCGCCGGGATCCTTGAGCTTGCCGCGCTTCTTTGACTGGAGTACGCCCTTCGCGAATATCGCCTCGGAGAACTCCCCGTCCCGGACGGATCTTACGTGAAACTCGTCCGAAAGCGCATTCACGGCCTTCGTGCCTACGCCGTTCATGCCAACAGAGAACTGGAAGGATTCCGTGTCGAATTTGCCGCCGGTGTTGAGTTCCGACACGCAGTCTATTACCTTGCCGAGCGGTATGCCTCGCCCATAGTCGCGAATTGCGCACCGCCCGGAATTCCAATCCAGGCTTATCTCGATGCGCTTCCCGTTCCCCATTATGAACTCATCGACGGAATTGTCGATCACTTCCTTCATCAGCACGTATATGCCGTCGTCGTAATCCGATCCGTTGCCCGCCCGCCCGATGTACATGCCTATGCGGCGGCGGATGTGCTCCATTGCGCTCAGGTGCTTGATGTTGCTGTCGTCGTAATTCGCCATTGCCTAACTGATATGTTTCAACTGCTGTTTATGTCCATACGCCTTGAATCGGCGATAGCTGGGTATTATAGCACACCATGTTAACCAGCACACAACCGGCCTATGGGGCTACCTTGGCTCGAACGATCCGGGCGAATCGGTGAGGACGATGCCGTCATAGCGGAATTCGCCCCACTTTGCGGACATCTTGAGCGTGTGCCGACCGGCCTTGAACCTGAACGGACAGCTCATGTCGCCGAACTTCTTGCCGGGCGCAATCATCGTCCAGACAGGATACCCATCGGCCACCTGCTGTCTCGATGGCTCTGGCGCGACCCCATCGACCGAAACCATTAGCCTCGATGATCCCATGCCGTGTATCATCAGATAGTAGACGCCGTCGTGCGGCACCTCGAACGAAAACTCCCGCATCGTCTTGGGAGTCAGGGTGCCATACTCCCCTTCCTTCCCGCCATCAGGGATGTAGAGCGCGAACTCGCCAGCCTTCTCGGCCCGATACGGAGGAGCAAAGTCTGTCTCCGCATATATCGAAAACGGACGCGAAAGGCCGTTGGGGGCCATCACCAGAAAGGCCCCGCGATAATGTCTGCGGTCTTTCATCCGTTTCGCATCCACCTTCACGCAAAGTTCGACGGAACCGTTGGCGGGGATCACACCCTCCAAAGGGGTAACGTCTATCCAGTCGAAGACATCGTTCTTCACTATGCGAAAGCGGCTGGCGGTCTTCCCGCCTTTTGCCGTCACAGTTATCGCCGCAGGGGACGCCATGCCGCCCTTTACCCTGAATCCGGAATAGCGGGCCTTGTCCAGCACAAAAGGCAGCGGCCTTACCGGCACCGACGGATCGAGATCCCCTTCCGCGATGGACAGCCCTTCCTGGTTGTCCTGATACGAAGATCCGGGGGAACAGTCCCTCTTGCATATCGCCTGCTTGCCGCAGAACCTGTTTCGGGCACAGAACGAGTTGAGCGTATTCATCATGATCACGCCAACGCCATCGCCCCAGAACAGGTTGTCCTCAAGATAGAAGCGGGCATCCGGCCCGTGGAGTCCGCCGCCCGTCTTGACGGTCTGCCCGGAAGAGCCGAATTCGTCGCACATGCCGTAGAACACATTTCGGTAGCAATAGCTTGGGCCTACCATGCACCCCTGCACCGACACTCCGCACAGTGCCGATTCGTATCGGTTGTCGAAGTTCCTCACGTTGCGCTGCGCACCATCCATCTCTATGCAGTCGTCGTTGCACATGGCCATGAAATTTCCGTAGACATCCGCGTCACGGTTGAATCCGCCATCCTCTTCGAAGTTGCCTGCCGACTCGACCGCATCGTTGAAGCGATGCCAATCGCTGCCGACGAAATCATTCCAGCGAAGGACGGTCGAGCCGTTTGGCTTTGCCATTACCACAGCCTCAGGCCCTGCCGGATGCGAATAGAACCAGCTGTTCGCCCGGCCACGAGGATCGTGGATGTAGCAGCGTTCGACAACGACACCATGGCACCCGCGCCCGATCTCAATCGCCCCGTCGAAGTTTATGCCGTACCCCTTTGCCTCCTTCGACGGATCGAATATCCTGCCCTTCATGTCAAAGCGAGGCTTTCCGACCCGCCCCCAGCGTGATATGTTGCAGTTGCGGAAGCGCACATGGCTGGAATCGGTCACATTGAACACCCGTCTGCCGAAAGTGCCCTTGACCACAATGTCATCGAACAGCACGTACTTTGCGCCAGTCACGTTTACGCAGTCCTCACTCCCCTCGCCGAAATCGAGAACCGTTCCGGGTGCCGCCGTATATCTTATCCATCCGTCTGGCGACCCAGTTGCGGAGATCGTCTTCGGCAGTGGCCCCGAAGCATCAAGCAGAACCGTACGGGCTATCGGCACATCGCTTTTCCATGTACGGAACCGGCCATCCTTCACGACCTTGCCGGATCCATCGACGAGACACACCTCATACTCCGTATCCTCGGCGAGATCCCGCAACGAAAGCCGATAGTCCATCGTTCGCGGAGAATGCACTACGTACTTCCCATCAACCGCATTCCAGACTTTGCTTTTCGATCTGACCTTCCGATACTCGACCTTCAGCCCCGGTATGGCATTCTTTGCCCCAAACTCAAGGCTACAGCACACGAACGTAGGCTCAAGCCGCAGGGATCCATCGGCCTCCGGCCTTATGATCGACAGCCGCTCCTCGTCGTTCTTAAGCACGTGCGGCGCGGCAAACGCCATATCTCCAAGCGTCAGCGCGACAAGCGCCGCCACCATGAAACGCACTTGTGAACATTGAACTTTAGTCATGACAACTCCAATCGTATTTACGCCGTAAAACTTCGCTACCCCAAGACATTCCGCGCCGATGCCATATCGGCGGCGATCTGATCCCTCAATGCGTCAACGGAAGGGAATGTGCGCTCTGGACGTATGAACGAAATGAACTCCGTGCGAAGCATGGCGGGATTGTTCATCGTTGACAGGATGACACCATCAAATAGATGCACCTCCAGCACTGGGGATGGCCATGCCTTGTCGCCCATCGTCGGCGCGACGCCGTAGTTCGCCAGCCCCAGTCCGATGTCCGTGCGCACCGCATACACGCCGAGCTTCAGCGGAGCGGACACCTTTACGTTCAGCGTGGCGGCGCCAAGTGTTTTCGCGATGCCCTTTCCCCCTACAATTCGCCCGCGCACCGAAAACGGTCTGCCCAGCATTGCGTTCGCATCGTCAAGGATGCCCTCGGACAACACCCTGCGGATTCGCGTTGACGATATGCGTTCACCCCTGTACGTTGCGCAGTCCGCCACCTTCACGTCGAAGCCGTACCTGCGCAATTCATCCGGTGTGCCGGCCCCGTTTAGCCCGAACCGCCAATTGGCTCCACAGTGTACTCGGTTGAGATTCGGGAACCGGCCCCTGAGATATTCCGCGAATTCGGCGGGTGACATGGATGCGAACTCCCGCGTAAACGAGACCGCATGCACATTCCTTTCCGAACATTTCCGCATGCCGATCACCTTCAGGCAATGCACCCGCTCGCCCAGATCCATAAGGAGTGGCGGCACATGTGCCGGGGAGAGAACCGTAGCGGGATGGTTCTCGAACGTGAAAACAGAATCGGCCCCTTCGAGAATCCGCTGATGCCCCAGATGGACGCCATCGAAGAATCCGATGGCCAGGTTCACGAGAATATCCTGTTCTTGGGGATGATGGATGCGGCAAGATCGGCCGGATGCAGCTCCATGAGCTTCACGAACGGAATTGAGTCCGCAATGGAGAGTCGCCCGCACCTCGTGCGGCGGCAATCATCGACGTATGCGCCACAGCCTATTGCGCGGCCAATATCCCTCGCAAGGGCCCTTACCGATACGCCCTTGGTGGCGACCATGGAAAGGGAAACCATCGGTGGTGCAAACTCATGCACGTCATATCGGTACACGTGGACAAGCTTCGCGCGAAGGCCCTCGCCTTCCGCCGTCCTCACGATCTCATAGCCAGACTTACCGGCGATCTTGACTGCGGAGAATTCTGGCGGCGACTGGAACACATCACCCCGGCATTCCTTGAGCGCGGCATCAAACCTCTCGCGCGGCAAGTCTCCGCAGACGGAATCCTTCAGGACATTCCCTGCCCTGTCGCCCGTATCGGTCTCTCGTCCGAGGACAAGCCTCACGTCGTAGGCCCGATCACCGCACATGATGTCGTTGGAGAAGCGCGTCGCGTCCCCGACCAGCAGCACGAACAGTCCGGACGCCGTGACGTCAAGCGTACCCCCATGGCCGACCTTCACGAGATTGAAGCTTGTCTTTACGGCCTTCATCAGGTCGTGCGACGATATCCCCACCGGCTTGTCGACGAGGATAGCGCCGTCCAGCTCGGCCATCATTGCGATGTTAGCTATGTTCGCCATCGCCTGCGTCTGGAAGCTTGTCGAGTATGGCAAGCACCGCATCGCCCCTCTCGATCGAATGATCCAGCTCGAAGCGCAATTGCGGAGTGAATTTCATGCGCACCTCGCGGTTGATTACCCGCTCGAAGTCGTGCGCATGGTGGATGAGATGCCGGAGTGCGCGTTGCTGCACATCAGGCGACCCGAACACGCTCACCCTCACGGTGGCGTTCCGCAGGTTTCTCGCGCACTGCACGCCAGTAACCGTGACCAGCCCAGCGCCGATGTCATCAGTCTGCATGACGCGGAACATCGCGTCGCCAATGACACGCTTCAGCAGGGAATCAACCCTCTCTATCCTGTCTACAGACATTCACGCATCCTTCTGCCATAAGCCTATCGGGGCGGAACCTACAGCGAGCGCGGAAGCTCCTCAAGCGTGTAGCATTCGATCGTGTCGCCCTCGGCGAACTTCTCGAATCCCGCGAAATGCACACCGCACTCCTGCTGCCCGGTGACTTCCTTGACCTCGTCCTTGAAGTGCTTGAGCGACTGCAGCTTGCCGTCCCAGATCGTCTCCTTCCCGCGAATGACGCGGTAGCGTCCGTTGGCGAGCAACGTGCCGTCAAGCATCTGCGAACCGGCGATCTTGCCGACCTTGCCGATGTCATACACGGCCTTGATGGTCGCGTGGCCCTTGATCGTCTCCTTGTATTCCGGCGGCAGGAGGTCGAGCATGCACTTCTTCACATGGTCGATAAGCTCGTAGATGATGCGGAAGGATGCAATCTTAACGCCATCGTGCCGTGCCTGGCTCTGTACGCCAGAATCGTTGCCGATGTCGAAGCCGACAATCACGGCCTTGCCGGCCGCCGCCGACTTAACATCCGTCATGGACACGCTGCCGGTGCCGGTGCCAATGATCTTGAGTGACACCTTCTCGCTCTTGATCTCGCGCAACGCACCTACGATAGCCTCAAGCGAACCCTGCGTGTCGGCCTTCACGACAACCGAAAGTTCGCGCTTGCCGTCCGCACCCATCTTGGAGAAGAGGTCATCAAGCGACACGGCCTTGGACTGGGAAAGCTCCTCTTCCTTGCGCCTCTGCGCAGTTTCCTCCGCAAGCGTACGCGCACGCTTCTCGTTG
>CAVJWR010000042.1:25659-26482 GCA_963653155.1 Limosilactobacillus gorillae | reverse complement strand
CGCTTGTATGCCGTTGACTTTACTGGCCATGTTCGCTGTTTCGCATGATGATGGTATTCTTGTCTGTCCAATAGGGTGTCTACGGGGATAGGGCGAGGTCTTCAGTTTAGCCTAAACTTCCTATAAGCAGTCACGAATTCGACAGGTATATTATTTTCCCTATAAGCTGTCACTCATGTGAGGGAATTGCAGGCAAAAAGGAAATAGATATAATACCCACCGTTGTTAATCAATATAAACATGAGGAGTGAGAATGGTGGCGGAGCACATTCAAGGGAATGCCATGAGGAGTAAAAGTTGGCTGGTGTCGATCATGACGTTTGTCGCGGCCGTGGCCGTATCGGACGAGGTGCCGGTAGCCCGCGCCGACCGCCTGATGCCAGTTGCGCCGGGGCACGCGAGCCTCGCTGGGCCGATAGGCGAGAAACTCGACCGCTTCCTCGACCATCGTGTCCGAGGCGATTTCGCGAAAGAGGTCATCTTCCCGGAGGCGCGTGCCGCGTTCGAGAAGCCGGATGACGACACATTCAACCATCCGGCGGAATGGGAGCGCCCGTTCGGCATGTGGAAGGGCGAGTTCTGGGGCAAGCTGATGATTTCGGCATGCCGCACGGCGGCCCTGAAGAACGACGGCAAGCTCAAGAAGTGGCTTCACGAGGAGGCCCTTAGACTCATTGCGCTTCAACGTCCCGACGGCTATCTTGGCACATATGTCAATCCCGAATACGTACAGCCGCAGGACTGGCGGAAGGTTGGCGGCAATCCGACTGCGAAAGGGCTTTGGTGCTGGAATCTCTGGTGCCGCAAGTACACGCTGTGGGGT
>CAVJWR010000042.1:3645-25649 GCA_963653155.1 Limosilactobacillus gorillae | reverse complement strand
ATGTGGGGTCTTCTCGCGTGCCATGAACTTACTGGCGACATGCGCATTCTGACTGCAGTCGAGAAGTCGATGGATCAGGAAATCGAAATGCTCAAGAAACTCCAACTTCGCGTTAGCGAAACTGGCACGTTCGTCGGCATGCCGAGCAGTTCCGTCCTGAAGCCGCTACTGCTCCTTTATCGCGCGACTGGCAAGGAACGCTATCTTGCGTTCGCGCGGCAGATCGTAGATGATTTCCGCCGTGCGGACGGACGGGCGCCGAACCTTCTCGCGAACGCATTTTCCGGAAGGCCTGTCGCCGACTGGTATCCATGTCCATGGAAGTGGGCTAAGGCATACGAAATGATGAGTTGTCTCGACGGCATCCTTGAGTGGTCTCGCACGACTGGCGACGAAAGCGCCTTGGAGGCGATGAGGCGTGTGCAGTCGCTTCTGGAGGAACATGAGACGAATCCTCTCTTTTCGGTCGGCTACAACGACCAGTTCGCCAATGCGGCACGGCAGCCAAACGGCGTCACCGAGCCGTGCGATGCGATCCACTGGATTCGCTTCAACCTCGACCTGTTCCACATGACAGGCGAGACGCGCTATGCCGACGCGATTGAACTCGCGTTCTACAACGCATTCCTTGCGGCGATATTCCGTGACGGCACATGGGGTGCGCGGACTGTTCGCAGCCACGGCTATCATGTTACGCCCCGAAACGGTCAGAGCGGCATGAGACACCAGCACTGTTGCGTAAACAACATGCCACGTACGATTGCCGACATCACGTCGCTCATCGCCGCAAAGGATGCCGAGGGTGCGCTCTGTCTGGCGTTCTACAGCGACGCGACGGCGGAGATCGGTGGCGACCGCGTGTCCATCATCGGCAACTATCCGTATGGCGACACGGTTTCCATCGTTCTGGATAAGGAGACTGCCGGCCCTGTCCGTTTCCGCATCCCTGCGTGGAGCGCGACCGATGCCGACCGAGGCACATGGCGCACGGTTCTCGCACCGGCGGGGCGTAGCACATACAAGCTCACCTTCGATATGCGGCCAAGGTTCCTGCATCGGGCGTATCGTTCTGTCGACTTTGAGCCGGCGGTCTACGACCATCTCGAACAGTCGATGATGGATGACTGGCGCGTACGCATGTGGCTGGGATATCGAAAAGATGTCGCGCTTCGGCCACATCTCCGGCATTCACCGGCGGTAGAGATCCTGCGCGGACCGCTTCTTCTTGCGAAGTCGCGGGTCGTAGGCACGTCGCAGGTGGAGATAGAGTCGCAGGCCAGTGTGTGCGACGTGATGGCTAAACTCATGCTTGCGCCGATTCCGTCGCCAGATTCCGTCGCGGCCTGGAGCCTGACGATTGACGATGGCGTTGCGCCGAAGACTCTTCCCGTTTGCGATTTCCCGTCGGCAGGGGACAGGTATGAGGACGGCGGCATGCGCTTTTCGGTATGGTTCTGATTCGCGATTCCATGTCTTTGGTGGAAAAAGGGAGTGGCAAGGATGGAAAAACGCCGCAAACGGTTCTTGGCTAAGTGGGTAATTGCGCTCTGTCGCAATGGCGACTCGGACCATACGTCTAAAACCTACAGGAGACATCCAGAATGATCATTGCAGCACTGTCAGTCGCGACGACGCTGTCTTTTGCTGGCGATCCGGTTCCGTTTCCGATGCCGGAGATTCCTGTCGCGGCGATCCCGTCGCGTGACTTCCGAATCACTGACTATGGCGCGAAGCCTGGCGGGTCGAATGCGGCAGCGGCTTTCTCTGCGGCATTTGCCATGGCAGAGAGGGCTGGCGGCGGTCGTGTCGTAGTGCCGAAAGGCGAGTGGGTGACTGGTGCGATCCATTTCAGGAGCAATTGCGCGCTTCATTTCGAGGATGGGGCGAAGCTCGTATTTACGGATGATCCCGGCGATTATCCCGAGGTGTTCACTACGTGGGAGGGCATAGAGTGCTACAACCATTCGCCTCTCATATATGCCTTTGGGTGCACGAATGTCGCAATCACGGGCAAGGGGCTTATCGAACCCCGTATGAGGCGATGGAGCGAAGAGTGGGCCGGATATGACGCGAAGCAGATGGCTGCGACGAAAGAGCTGTACCTCTGGGGCTCCACTAACGCCCCGATGAACGTCCGGCGGCTGATGGCGCTCGACGGTGCCAGGGCGCGTCCGCACCTCATCCAGTTCAACCGCTGCGCGAACGTCCTGCTGGACGGCTTCAGCATCAATGGCTCGCCGTTCTGGCTGATCCACCTCTACCACAGCGAAAACTGTATCGTCCGGAACCTCTCGACTTATGCGCGTGGGCTCAACAATGACGGGCTCGACATCGACATGACGCGGAACGTGCTGGTTGAGAATTGCCGTTTCGACCAGGGGGACGACGGCATTGTCCTGAAGTCCGGGCGCAATGCCGATGCCTGGCGGTTGAACCGTCCTACGGAAAACGTGGTGATCCGCAATTGTGACCTCGCATCATCCCATTCCCTGATCGGAATCGGCTCTGAGCTTTCGGGCGGCATCCGCAACGTGTGGGTGACGGACTGCAAGGTGGAGACCGCGTTTAACCTTCTGAAGATAAAGACTGGCCGTCGGCGAGGCGCGTTCGTCAAGGACATTTGGGTGGAGAATTGCACGGCGGACGATGTCGGGAGCGTATTCAGCCTTACGACGGTCTACACGGCACAGTACGCTAAGTTTCCGGACTTCGAGATCCGCTATACGGACATCGATGGCATCCACTTGAAGAACATCTCATGCAATCGTGCGAAGTTGGGGATTGACTTGAGGGGTGAGGTCAACCGTCCTGCTCGTGGCATCGAAATCGCCAACGTAAGGATTGGCGAGGTCATAGAGGGGCTTTCGCGTGTGGAGAACTGCGAGGATGTGGCGATTGACGGACTTTCCCTTGGGACGCCAGACCGAAAGCGCCGCCGGCTCCTGGAGGCGGAGATAGGCAAGGCTGATTCGATCGCACGGCTCTCGCCAGACTACGCGAAGGCCATCGCGTTCCTGCGCCGCCCTGATCTCAGGGAGCTTCCGATAGGGCGTTACCCCATTGACGGCGAGAAGATTGTCGCCGAGATATCGGAGGTGACCACGGCGCATTTTTCGCCGACGAACAAGATGGCGGTATGCGACAGGGATCATGACCTCATGTACTTCATCGTTGACGGCGAGGAGGAGATGATGGAGATAGGCGAGAGCTTTGCCTTCCACTGGATGTGGCGTCCGCTTGTCGTGGTGATACCCGCCGGCATGGTGCATTCGCCGCATCATACGAATAAGGGTCCGAAGCTTCTGCGGGTTTGCGTGATTAGGATCAAGACATAAGCGACTGTAGGGTGCATAAAAGTGTATGCCATGTTTCTCCCTCATGTGAGGGAATTGCCGTTATTCTTGTAATGTGGTACTGTATCTACGTGTACCAATAGGCAATCAAACCCACAAGACCGAGGAGATGAGGTATCCATGAAAAAAAAATCATAACCGCATCATTTGCCATGATGATGTTCGTGACATTGGCTGATGTCGCGTATGTACATGATCCCGAACTGCGCACCTTGACGGCGACAGTTGCTGCCGGAGACGCCGAATTTGATGACGCGGCATTGCTTGCGCTGCTGACAGGCAATTCCGTGACGAATTTCGTGAAGGCTGGTGCGGGGCGGCTTGTCGTACCTTACGATGTGGATATTTCATCATATGTCGGCGAAATCCGGATTGCGGAAGGTGCATATCGCTATCAGCACGTAAGTGGACTCGGAAAGACGAGCGCCGCAGTCGATTCGTGGGTGGTAGTGGAAAAGGGCGCCCAACTGGAATCGTATCAGAGCGAGGCATCCACAGACAAGGCCGATTTCACGATCGGCAAGTATCGGAAGTTCCGCATTGCCGGAGACGGCCCAGACGGATCGGGTGCGCTTCTTTTCAGCCAGCGCATGGATCTTGAGGTGAACAACTTCATCGGCGGCAAATTGGAATTGACGGACGATGCCTGCATCACGGTTGTAAATTCAAAGGCGAAGGTGATTCGCACGACATCTGCCGGGGCCGTTGACCTGCACGGCCACGATTTGCGCTTCAACGTGAAGTCCAGGCAGATTTCATTCGAGAATCCGAAGGTCACGGGTGGCGGTGGACGCATCGTTTTCATGTCGGACGACACGTCCTCTGAGCATCAGATAAAGTTCTCCAACCTTTGGGCGGAGGGATATCTTGGAAAATCGGCGGAAGACCTTACGCTCATCCTTTCCAACAGGTGCTACATATGCGTCGCAGGCTCGAACGGTAACGTGCCCGCGAAAGTGATCTCGGCATTGGATGATGGAAAGACGTTCCTTACCGGAAACAAGTTTGATAACGAGACCACCCCAAGCAATGCCGGCATATTGAATGGCGTTGTAAACACGAACTACAACCGTTGGATAGGCCCCGTTGATTTTGGCGACAGTTCTGCGCTGATCAGCATAGCGCCATATGACAGCCCTCGGAATGCCATCGCATTTCACGGCAAGCTTTCCGGCTCGAAGAGAATATATGCAAAACTGTCCGACTCGTCCCCGTACGGCGCGTTGACGCTGATGAATCCTGAAAACGACTTTACCGATGGAATCACCATTGCCGGCGCAGACCTTTGGCTTTGGCGAAACGGTGCCGTCCCTACGGATGGGGGTACGCTTGTCGTCACTAACGGCTCGATCCAGCTGTATGGGTCGGATGCATATTCGCTTCCGTACACTGAGATACATGGAGATGGCCAAGTGGCCGTCACCAATGGATTCGGAATGTTCAAGGGCATAACGAAGACAGGCAAGGGGCTGCTCGATTGGCATTCGCTGGCATCAGCGGGAACGCTCAAGGTAGAGGAAGGTCAGGTGGCATTGACCAGGCATGGCTTGGATCCGAGGTTCGCGGGACTCGTCTATGGCTTCAAGAACTGCCACAAGCATGTGCAGGATGATCCGGAGTCGTGCTTTACCGTCTGGCAGTCATCGGTCTGCTTTACGAATTCGGTTGTGCTTCGTCCAGAGGCGGCATATGTCAGTGCCCCATCAACCATATGGGGCGAGCAGTATCCGGTACTCACCTATTCGGGCTACATCTGGAACCGTACAGGTGAGAATGCCAGATGGAGTTTCGCGTCTTGCATCAATACCGGTTCGATGCTTTTCATTGATGGCGAGAAGGTCCTAACACAACAGACCACGAGTGCGGTCGGCACAAATACGGTGGAAGTAACGCCAGGGCCGCATAGGTTCGAATACCGTATCTTCGCCAATAAGGACGGCGTTACGGATCGTGGCGGTCCAGCATATTATTACGTCACCAACATGACGAACACGCTCGGCAATTCGTCCGGCACCGCCCACTGGGCGCCAAATTTTGGACTTGGCTGGGATCCTCAAGGGCGGAATTCCAATGATTGCGCCGACTATCAGGAACTTGTGGATCCAGGTGACGGCTCCCTTCTTACATGGAGCGTGCCGGACGAGGCCGGTACGGCTGTCGAGCATCCGATAACGGGTGAGCCGATCCAATCGACGGTGCCGTATTTCGCATCCATGGAATTTACGATGGGTTCGTCGCTTGATGCCGGTGGTAGCGCCTCACAGGCGACCATGGCCCTGACTGGATTCCCCTCACTGTCTGCGTGTCCGCTGTTCAGGTTGCAGAAAACGTGGTCTGTTGACGTTGATGAGATCCGCATGGGTGCGACATTTACCTCGGATGGAACCGTCTCATTCGCAGAGGGCTCAGGCATTGTGGTTACGGGACTTGCCAGACCGAAGCTTCCGGCTGGACGCTGGTATGAGATACTTGTCGCGGATGGTGGCGTGGATGGAATGCCATCCGTGACATCGACAGACGGCAATGCGTATGCCATTGCAAAGTCGGAGGACGGCAAAACGCTCTCGATCAAACGCATCCCCGTTGGCACGGTGGTGGTTGTCAGGTGATTTACCCTTGGGAATACAATAAATGAAGAAGATCGCATTGATTTTGATTACAGGCCTTCTTGCGGAGGCGTACGGCAATGGGGCGGAGCCCATCAAAGCAGACAGTCCGCTCGTCCTTGTGCCGAGCAATCCCAGTAAATGCAAGTTGGAAAAGGGCTCTGGCCCAGATGGTGCGGATGCGTATGTCGTTTACGGAGACCCGAAGAGCAAGGCCAAGGGTTATCTTACATGGTCTTGTCCGCGTGTGGAGTACAGGCCGGGAACGTGGTACGGCGTTGCAGTGGACATCAACCGCGAGTCGTGCGGATCCGAGGTGATATTCGACAATGCGTTTCATCGCGAACTGCGGTCATCATATCTGCGCAGAGGGTGGCACCAGTTCAAGACGTGCTTCCGCACGTTTGACGGGACGAACGCAATAGTGGATGCCTATCGGATTCAGGAGTACAATTCCCAGGGACGGACGGCATTCGCGAACCCTCGCCTGGTTGAGCTGCGTCCCGAATGGCGCAAGGCGGCAGGGCTTGAGCTTGGGGCTGGCGAGATGGCCATCGGGAACCGCTACACTTTCAACAACGACCTCAAGAATCCACTAAGCTCCTGCCAACGTCCATTCCTGTACGCCACAAGGGGTGCAAGGACGGGACACAAACTTGACGCCACAGGAACGTGCGAATACGTCTACCGCTTTACGCTTGGAAACCGCAATTGGCTTTCCGCCTCGGTGGTTGTCGCCCCAACTGAACTTGTGGGGCCTGTGAAGATAGTGGAGTTCTCCAACGACGGCGGCAAGTCTTGGGTGCAGGTCGGCGCGATGACCGATGCACGGGATCACGAGTTTGCGCTTCCCCATGAACTGTTCCCGTGCAGGGAACTTACGATGCGCATCAGGATGATTGGCGCTGACGGAAAGTCACGGGTGCAGTTCCGCCAGATAGCGCTTGAGGCAACGTTCGATGGCGCCCCGGTGCGGCTTGCGGGTGCGACCAGAGCGTATGAGAAGGCGAGCGGCAGACTTTTCCTCGAAGATTCGGCACGTGACTACCTCACGGAGACGTTTGGCGCACAGCTTCCGGCATCGTCGCATTCGTTAAAGGTCTGGACTGCATCGTCTGGAAGAAAGGTGATGCGCGATGCGGCCGTGCCAGTCGCCTCGGCTGAACGCATCCTGTTCCAGACAGCCGCAAACGAGGCCGAATCTGCGCAGCTCGTGTTTACCACTACAGAAGACATCTTCGACATACGCGTTTCGGTGAAGAAGTTCGATCTTCCGGTTTCGACGATGCAGATCCTGCGGGAGTGCTACCATCGCGTGACGCTCACGACGGATCAGCGTGGCGTAAGCGGATGGTGGCCGGACGCTCTCGTGCCGCAGGATTCTGATCGCCTATCCGTGAAAGGCGGAGAGTCCCAGCCGTTCTTCCTGCGCGTCAAGCCACCGAAGGGGACGAAGAAGGGCATATACAATGGTGTACTTGAAGTGCGCTACGTTGGAATCGATGGACAGAAGACGCTTGACGTTCCGTTTGCCGTTGAGGTATTCGGATTTTGCTTCCCGGAACGGCTGACGCTGGCAACCACGTTCGGACTGAACATGGGCGTTGTCGCCAACTACCACAAGGCAAAGTCCGAGGCTGACAGGCGAACGCTCCTGCGGAAATACCTCAAGTTCCTTGCGGATAACCACATCGCGACGCATCCGATCACGCCGGCAAAGCCAACGCTCAAATGGACGAACCAGAATGACCCTAACGGCGTGAAGCTTGAGATTGACTGGACGGAGTTCGACCGTGACATGACCGAGTTTTACGATGGGCTTAAGCTCAACAACTTCCGTTTCCGTATCGAAGGCATCGGCTACAGCGACCATGATAATCTCCACGAGCCCGTCATCGCTGGCGTGAAACGCGACAATCCGCAATATGAAAGACTCATGGGAATGTACCTCACCGAAGTGCAGAGGCATCTTGAGGAGAAGGGGTGGATAGATGGCGTGTGGGTGCAGACGTTCGATGAGCCGACAAGCAAGCACTTCGAATATGTGCGGTGGCAGAACTCGCTCATAGAACGGTACGCGCCAAAGCTTCGCCGCCTGATGACTCCTACGGACGGTCCGAATCTTGCGATATCCGGCATAAACATCTGGTGTCCTGTTCCGTATCACCTCAACACCGAAGATTTGCCGAAGTGCCGTGCGCGAGGCGATGACATCTGGTGGTACATCTGCTGTTCGCCGCCCGGCACGTGGGTTGGAATGCACATGGACCATCCTGGAGTTGACTTGCGCGTGTGGTCTTGGCAGAGCTGGAACGAAGACGTTACCGGGCTTCTCTATTGGATGGTCAACTGGTGGACGGGACGGTCTGGCTACGCTGATCCACAGCGCCCACAAAACCCCTATCTCGACCCTGCCGGTTGGGGGAAGCGGGCGAAACCGTTCAGTCGGGCACACGTGTGGGGCAACGGGGAGGGCAGGTTCATCTATCCGCCAGTCGCATGCGCCGATGCGCGTCAGTCCGAGACCGTTCTGGATGGGCCAAACTCGTCCTACAGACTTGAGCTCTTGCGCGAAGGAATCGAAGATTACGAGTATTTTGCCATGCTGAAGCGGCTCGACCCTTCAAATCGTCTGCTGAAAGTGCCGGAGTCGGTAACGAGGCGACTTGACGACTATTCCACAGACCCGACGGCAATGGAGGAACATCGGATAAAGATGGCGAGAGAGATCGAGAGGCTGAAGTATGGTTCGCGTGATGGGGGCAATGGTGAACAGTAGGCATTTGCTGGTGGCGGCTTGCGTATGTGTGGCCGGGTCTTCGTTGTTTTCAGACGTAATTCGTCCATCTGGATGGCAACCGCAGGATGCGGAAAATGGTGCCGTTACATATTCGAGGAACGGGGATTCGCTGGTTGTTTCGGGTGGCATTGAGAAGCGAGAGCGTGGCTGGACAAGCGCGAAATTCGGTGTGTTGTCAGGAACGTGGTTCCACTTTACGGGACGCATCGCGACATCCAACATCGCGCACAGTGCGAGCTTCTACGTTGCGTATTTCGCTGCGGATGGCAGAAAGGTGAAGACCGAGAAGGCCGTTTCGCAGTGGACGAAAACGATTGCGCCGACAAGGCTTCACAAGGTCATGTTCGTGCCGACGAATGCGGTGTCGGCTTCGGTATATGCCTGTCTGCGGGATCGTGGATGGGCAAGCTTCGACCAGATCTCGCTTGACGATTCCACGGACGATTGGCGAGACGACACGGAAGAGAACATGTTTCTCAACGCAAGTTTCGAGGAATCAGACCTTGGCTTTGGCGATATAGACTCGTGGGTGGCATCGTGCGGAAATGTCGAGCGAAGCACGGATGCCCGACACGGCTCGTATTCGGTGGCTCTCAAGTCCGGCACTGCGCTATGCTATGGTGCAGTCGGCGCACCGACGCTGGCGGTGAAGGGCGGCACGAAACTTAATGTGCATGCTTCCGCTAAAGGATACGTCAAACTGGTCTGGCGGTTTGTCCCGTCAGGCGAAGAATATGTTAGGCGCCTGAAGTCATTGGAATGGGAAGATGCCGATTTTGAGTTGCAGGTTCCGGCTGGCGCCGATTACGCGTCTTTTGAGATCGTTGCAGACGGTGGTGACGCCTTGGTTGATTCGCTCTATCTCGGAACGAAGCCTTACTCCATGGCGAAAAGGCCCGCCATTGTGCCGAAATTCGCCGAGCCGGCCAAGAACACCGCAATGCCGCCCTCGTCCGTCCGTGATTTCAGGGGAGTGCCTACATGGTACATTGGCGAGAAGCCTGTCGTCGATAGCCTGTACACGTTCCGCTCTCTTCCGGGTCAGGCGGCGCATGGCGTGGAATACCACCAGAAAGTGATAGATACGGGACGCTTCCCGATATACGTTATCGGAGGCCCTGTCAACACCGATGAAGAGGGGCCGGATTCCCTGTCGGAATGTCTTGCGTACATCGACTATCAGATTCGCTTCGTGATGAGCCGCGTTCCGGATGCGCGATTCCTCGTATGGTACCAGCAATATCCGACATGGAATTTCGCCCGCGACTATCCGGACGAACTTGGCAGAGTGGAGGATACGGATCAGGGCTTTGCGAGGAAGATACCGGGCTATTCGTACGGATCGGAGATATGGTCGCTATATTGCGAACATAGCGTCCGCCGATTCTTCGAGGAGATGGGAAAGCGTCCGTATGCGGACAGAATCGTCGGCTTCATGCCTGGATTCGGCAATTTCGGTGAGAACAACTACGGGCACATCGACGGGAAATACTACCTTTCTCCACATGATTTTTCCCCGGCGATGTCAAACTTTTTCCGAAAATGGCTTTTGCGTGAATATGGCGGGGACGCTGCGGCGTTCGGATCCGCGTGGGGTCGCAAGGGGTTCAACTTTGCCCATGCGCAGGTTCCGAAAATGCTCCAGCGGTCTCCGAGGCTTGAGGGCGGCTTCCTTTCCGCGAAGCTTCAGCGGCAGACGATAGACTATGCCCGCTGCGAGTCGTTCGCTTTGCTGCATCGCGTGGACCGTCAGGGCTGGGCCGCCAAGCAGGCGACTGGGGGACGCATTTTCACCGCATCCGAAATCGGATACTTCTACAACCACCATTTCCACCGGGAACTGATGCCAATGCTCACAAACCGCTGGATAGATGCATTTGGCCCAGCGCCTGGCTATACGAACCGGGGTCCGGGTGATGACATTCCGGCCTATGCGCCGGTAGGATCCATGAAAGAGCACAATAAGGTATATCTGTTTCAGGCTGACGTGCGTACGCATGTGGAGTCCAAGAACTTCGGGCACACGGAATCCTCCGCCGAATCTGTTGCGGTGCTTTTGCGCGAGATGGGCAAGTACATGACCGATGCGGAGATTCCGTACCACTGGACGTTCGGGAAATGGTATGACGACGATGGCATCTACAATGTGGTGCACGAATACGAGCGGCTGATGAGGTTCAGTGCGCATTTCCCTCGCGAGAGCAAGTCGGAGATTGCGCTTGTGATCGATCCGCTGTCGCTTTCGTGCGGAATACAGTATGCGTATGGCACGCAGATGGCGACAGCCGGAAAGTTCATGGACCTCAACCGCCGCCTTGAGTGGCACCATCTTGGGGCGATGCACGACATCTGGCTGTTGGACGATCTTCTCAAGAGCGACAAGCTCGGACAGTACAAGCTCGTGATCCTTCATGGAGTATGTGCGCTGACGGACGAACAGGCAGGGCTTGTCAAGGAAAGGCTGTATCGCGATGGACGCACGGTGGTGTGGATGTACGCGCCGCCAGTATTCAGATCTACAGGCACAAGGCTTACGTATTCGCTTGACAATGCGTCTGTGGCCGGATTCACGTTTGGCGAGGAGAACGGGGAGTGGCTTAAGCCGTTGATTGATGTGGATGGACGCGAATTCGGCTGGTCAAAGACTCTCAATTACAGTGGCCTTGGCGTTCCGGGGCGTTACGACAGGCGGGTTCCGTTCCCGGTCGTCGGTTTTCAGTCGCTTTTCGATGTGCGCCCATCCAGCCGCGACAAGGTAGTTGGAAGATGGAAAGGAAGCGGTCTTGTCGCTGCCGCCGAGACGGATGTTGGCGGCGCACGGATAGTGTTCTGGGGATCGGTGCAGATGGAGCGCGAGATGCTTGCGTCATTCGCCCGCAGGGCGGGAGTCCATCTCTACACGAGCAGGCCTGCGGTCGCATACTTCAATTCGAATATCGGATGTGTACACGTCAAGGAGACTGGGCCGATATCAATACGTTTGCCGCACAGGGCTGAGGCCGTGATCGACCTCATGAGCGGCGATACTCTCGCTACCGATACGGATACGTTTACGCGCAACATGGCGGAGAAGTCGACTCTCCTGTTTTATTTCGGCGATCGGGCAAAGTATTCGGCGGCAATGGAAGAGGTGGTGAAGACGCTTTCGGAACGCGACCTGGAAATCGTTTCGGAACGTCCGAAATATGCGTTTGAGGCGGTCATGACGAATCTTGCCGCCAAGGTCGTGAGCGGAACCGTGAGCAGTGTGGATGGCGCCGGGTTCATACGCGATTGGCTTTTCCTCGGCCCATTGCCTGATCCTGACAGAACAGGTTTCGACACCGACTACATTGGCGGCGAAGCGGCCGCTCGCCCAAGAATCGGAGATCGGGTGGCCGGAAGGGAATGGGCGGGATACAGGTTCTCGGCTGGCCGTGTGAGGGCCATCGCTAACGAGGTTGCGATGCCAATCGTCAACAATCTCGTCTACTATCTGCATACGACGGTAATCTCGCCGGAATCGCGTGACGTTATCATTGCAGTGGGATCGGATGATGGCGAGAAGACGTTCGTGAATGGACGTCTTGGAACTCAGATGGATGTCAAGACGGGCCGTTCATGTACGCCAGATGACGAGATGGCGCAGGTGCATCTTGCAAAGGGCGAAAACAGCGTACTCCTGAAGGTTACGCAAGGCACAGGGAACAATGGCCACGCAGTGCGTTTCCTTGATGCGAAGACGTGCAAGCCGATTACAGACCTCAAAGTGGTATTGAGATAGTTGGGTGACGTGAGAAATGTGATACAATGAACGCCACTTTATTGGAGGGCAAGTGAAGTGGCGGAAGATTGTGCGAGAAGGTGGAGAGTTGGAGAAATTCGCAATTGCCTAACTATGGCGGCAATTGCATCGACATCGCTTGCGGCATTCATCGCCGTAGCGATGCCGCCGCTCCCGGCGTTCACGAATCATGCCGGCCACGTCGTGTACGGCATGCCGGTTACCGTAACCAATGGATTCGTTTCGCTTACACGCGACGGTACTAACTGCTGGACTGTCCCGCTTGCGGCGTTCCCATTGTCCGAACAGAATCGTCTGCGAACTGCCGCAGGACAACCACTGCCTCAAGCTCCGACCACGGACGAATTGCGCCGGGCGGTGTTCATTCGCGATATGCAATTGAGGCGAGAGGCTTTGCGGAACGCCGCCAGATAGCCCAAGGGCGGCAGACCTGCTCACACCTACTCAGGCTGCCTCAGTTTCGTCCGAAAAGCCCCCATTAAGCTTTTCGTAGCGGTTTCTGATCTTCATGAATGCCATGACAGTCACAGGAACAGTGAAGATGTAGAGTGTGCCGACCACGCCTATCGTCAGCCAGAAGTTTGACACGAGGAACGCTATCAGGAGCAACAGCCCTACCATGATGGGAAGCAGGTAGGCACGTTCGATGTGTACGGACTTCAGCGAGATGGTTGGCAGGCGCGATGCCATCAGGGATCCTACGAACAGAAGCATGAATATCCCAAAATAGGGATTCTGCAGGAAGTGCAGTGCGGAAGGGCACGCATTGCACTTTGCGTCCACGGCAAGGGTTAGTACCGCAGGTGACAGCACCATCCACGCCCCTCCAGGTGCCGGGACTCCGAGGAAAAAGTGCTTCCAGTATGGAAGAGTAGGTTGTTCAAGCATTGTGTTGAAGCGGGCAAGCCGAAAGCAGTCGCACATGGCGTAGAAAAGCGCCGCGCACAGGGTGAGGCGCACAAGCGTAGGCGACACTCCCTCGTGCAGAGGCCCGCCAGTGAGCCAGAAGTACATGAACATCGCAGGTGCGACCCCGAAGTTCACGAAGTCCGCAAGGGAGTCCAGTTCCGCCCCGAGCTTTGAGCTCGCGTTCAGGAGACGAGCCACCCGTCCGTCCATGCCGTCGCAGATGCACGCCACGAGAAGCGCCCACAGAGCGGGCAGGAAGCGTCCTTCGGACGACAACGAGATTGAGGTTATCCCGGCGCATGCGGCCAGGGACGTTATCAGGTTCGGGACGATGGCCTTGAGTGGAATCCTGTCCTGACGCACTTGCCTTTGGCGCCGTTTCCTTCCGCGAAGTCTGAATCTGGACATGGAATTTTTCTCCTTAATTTAGGTGCCCAAGCACGGTCTCTCCGGCCACCATGATCTGCCCAAGGCGAACCTCCGGTTTCACGCCGTTCGGCAGATACACGTCAAGCCTTGAGCCGAAGCGGATCAGTCCGAAACGCTCCGCTTGCCCAAGCTCGGCGCCTTCCTCGACGAACGGCACTATGCGCCGCGCAACGAGTCCTGCGATCTGGACTACGCCATACTTGGCTCCGTCTTTCGCCTTGATCAGGTACGCGCACCGTTCATTGTCCTTTGATGCCTTGTCCAGCGAAGCGTTCAGGTATTTTCCGGGGACGTAGGCCTTCTTCTCTATCGTTCCGGCTGTGGGCATCCGGTTCACATGCACATTGAATACGCTCATGAACACGCTAACGCGGGTGAAGGTCTTCTTGTTCCAGTCGTCGAGCGAAATGTCTTCAGGCTTAAGCTCTTCAGGGAGCGGAACTTCCTGTATGAGGCAGATTCTCCCGTCTGCGGGCGAGAGGATCGCCTTGGAATCGTCTGTGGGCGGATAGCGCTCTGGGTCGCGGAAGAACAGGAACACCCCGTATGCGAGCAGCCAGAGCGGAAGCACGAGGGAACACAGTATGGCGCTTTGCAGGGCAGACGACAGGATCGTGAATGCGAACGCGATGCCGACGGCAATCAGTCCGAAGCGTTTGCCCTCCTTGTTTATGTGGGGGAGCAGATATGCAGTATTCGAGAAGTCGGGTTTGTTTTCCATGGATGCGTATTATCTCATTTCTGGTTGTTTTTGCCAATAGGAGCGATCGACAGGCGATTGCTTCACGCCGGCCATCTTCAGGATGGCGCTTGTGCCGTATACCCACAACGTGATCCAGCACGCAGGAATGTGGTATATCCATGCCAGACTTGGGCGGCGCACCATTCCCCTAGCCATCTGCCACAGTAGCGGCAGGACGAGGACTGATTCAAGGCAGAATAGCGCGATTCCGCATTTGCGTTGCCTGTCCCATGGGTATGAACGCTGCTTTTGCTGCGCAAAATACAGAAAATCGCGTATGCGGCGGCGCTGTTTTCGGACGAAATCCCCCAGTTTGGGGCAGTACAGATGCACGATGCCTGTCTTGACCTTGGCGACGCTGACAGCCCCGAATTTGCCTATACGGTCGCAGAGGATGTCTATGTCGAACAGATATGGTTCCCATTTGACGCCATCCAGCAGTGACCTGCGGAAAACGAACCCGTTCGCCCCGATTGTCGGTATTGCATTGGAGTCGAGCCAGACCTTTATGTAATCGCCCTTGTCGTCCTGCCGGATGTTGAGTCCAGTCCATTTGCCTGTCACTGCGCACATGCGGTCATAGTTGCCTGTAAACAGGCATATTGGGTCATTCATCCCAAGGAGGGCGAAATACCGTATGAGAAGGGGATCAGAGTCACGGCACGTGTATTCGATCGGTTCCGTGGCGACGATATCCTCGTCAGAAAAGGGGGCGAGCATAAGCGTAAGCCAATTGGCATCGGGGAGGATGTTGTCGGAATCGATGAGGGCGATGCAGTCACCCTTTGCCGCCCTGATGCCTGCTGCCTTGCCGGCTTCCCCCGTCTTGAGCGGGTTCGCGACTATCGTATCCACGCCATATTTGCGCGCAACATCGAGTGTCCCGTCCGAAGAGCCGGCATCAGCCACCACGATTTCGTATGCGCTACGCGGAAGCGTCTGTGCGCGTATGGCGGCAAGGCACTCGCCAAGCGTACTGGCGGAATTGAGCGTTGGTATCACTATGGAAAGAAACATGCCGCAATTATACCAAAAAATCTCAGGTTATTGGCCGTTCGGACTTTTCGTGCGTTCAATTTGCCGCTTGAAAATCGGATTGTGGTTTGATATACTTTCGCGCAATTTTTAAAGGAGAAAAACAATGGGTTTGCTTGGTCAGGGAATAGTTCTAATGGTCGCAGGAATGGGCATTGTGTACTTGTTTCTTGCGGTTATGATTTTGATTACGGATTGGTCATCCGTGTTTGTCGCAAAGTTCGATTCCATCCTTCCGCAGGATGCCCCGAAGAAGGCTCCCAAGAAAGCCGTCTCCAATGATGACGCAAATGTCGCGCTTGCGGTCGCCGTCGCGCTCAGGGGCTGAAATCGTCAATAGTCTGCCAATTTAACAACCAGGAGTAATTATGGCTAAGAAGAAAACAGTAAAGTACATGCTAACCGCGTTCCGTGACGGATTCCAGTCCGTGGTCGGCGCACGAGTTCTCTCCAAGGATTTCCTCCCATGCGTGGAGGAGGCTTACGCGGCTGGCGTTCGCTGGTTTGAGGCGGGCGGCGGCGCCCGGTTCCAGAGCTGCTACTTCTACTGTCAGGAAGATGCCTTCGATGTGATGGACAAGTTCCGCAAGGCGGCTCCTGATGCCGATTTGCAGACGCTCTCTCGCGGCGTGAACGTCGTCGGCCTTGAGAGCCAGAGTTCCGATATGATCAAGCTCCATGCCCAGATGTTCAAGAAGCACGGCATGAGTTCGATTCGCAACTTCGATGCGCTCAATGACGTCAACAACCTCAAGTGGTCCGGCCAGTGCATCCATGATGCGGGGCTTAACCACGAAGTCGTGGTGACGATGATGGGTCTGCCGCCCGGAATCGACAACAAGGGTACCCACACTCCGGAGTTCTACCGTGATCGCCTGAAGATGATCATGGACGCTGGAATCCCGTTTGACCGCGTGTGCTTCAAGGATGCGTCCGGCACCTCCACGCCCACGACCGTCTACAACACCATGAAGCTAGCCCGTCAGCTCCTTGGCGACAAGGTACACATCCAGTTCCACTCGCACGAGACGGCCGGCAACGGCGTCGCCTGCTATTTGGCGGCACTTCGCGGCGGTGCGGATGGCCTCGACCTCTCGATGGCCCCGATGAGCGGCGGCACTTGCCAGCCCGACATCATCACGATGTGGCACTGTCTCGATGGCGATCCCGATTTCGAGTTTGATTTCGACATCAGCAAGATCAAGAAGGCGGAGGATTCGTTCAAGAACGCGATGAAGAAGTACTTCCTCCCGCCAGAGGCCATGAACGTCAATCCGCAGATCGTGTGGAGTCCGATGCCGGGCGGCGCCTTGACGGCGAACACGCAGATGCTGCGCGACAACGGCATGATGGACAAGTACGACGACATGATCGCGGAGATGTACGACTGCGTGCGTCTCGGCGGCTTCGGCACGTCCGTGACGCCGGTCTCGCAGTTCTACGCCCAGCAGGCGATCCAGAACGTGATGTTCGGCAAGTTCAAGAAGTTTGCGCCGGGCTATGCGAAGATGGTGCTCGGCTACTTCGGCAAGACGCCCGTCGCGCCTGATCCAGAGATCGTGAAGAAGGCCTCCGAGTTCATGGCGTCGAGCGAGCTCACCAAGGCCTACTCTACTCCGACCACGAAGACGGTCCTTGAGCTTAACGACGCCGATCCGAAGAAGGGCGGCGCGGTCGCCAAGAAAGCCCTTGAGGACGCTGGTCTCCCAGTCACCGACGAAAACATTTTCATCGCGGCATCCTGCAAGGAAAAGGGCATTCTCTTCCTCAAGGATCCGTCCAAGGCTCCGATGGGCTGCCGCTTCGCGGAGGAAGCCCCGAAGGCCGGTGGTGCGAAGGGCGGCGCGGTCACCGTTACGATCAATGGCAAGGCCTATGGTGTGGAAATCAAGGGCGACGGCAAGGCTGTCGTCAACGGCAAGGCCGTGGACTTCAAGGCGGAAGAGGGCCTCAAGGCCGCTCCTGCCGCCGCTGCGGCTCCCGCTGGCGGGCAGGAGATCAAGGCTCCGGTTCCGGGCATGGTGCTCCGCGTCACGGCGCAGAATGGCCAGGATGTCGCAAAGGGCGATGAGATCCTCGTGATGGATGTCATGAAGATGGAAACGCCCGTGACGGCTCCTTGCGACGGTAAGGTCACGGTCATGGTCGCCGCTACGGACAAGGTTGCCACTGGTGACGTGCTTGCGGTCGTCGGCTAAAGGTCGTTGAAGGCACTGAAGGGTTCTTGCGGTCATGAAAACGCTTACAGCGCTGATTGCGGTTCTGTCCGTGGCTTTTGCATACGGGCAAAGTGCGGAACAGCGGCTTAAGGCTAATGAATTCAAGTGCAGCTTTTCAGGGAAGATGCTTTCCCAAAACGGGAGCAAGCATGTCAACTGGAGAGATGTCTATGGTTATAGCGACGTAAGCAAGACGAGAGGACAGAGCTATCTGTACACATTTCGCCTGAATTCAAAGACGCAGGAAACCTTCACTGTCGAGTCGTACTTCATGGCTTCGGCCGATCGCAAGACATTCGCGTGTGCAAAGGATGTGTTTGACATAACTCTCACAAGAGGGTTTACGACCAATGTCGTGGTAGCGAGCCCTCTGCTTTCGTCGCGTGAGGTGAACTGGGGCACGGGCGAATACCGCTATAAGCGTGGCGGCAAGATCGTAGGCGTGATTGGTCGGCTCAAGAAAGATGGAGTTATCGTCAAGACGTATTGCACAATGAAGCCTTGGGAAAAGATGGCTTGGCAAGACGATATCCCGATAATCAAAATGGAAAACTAATGCGGAATACGCACTAAGGATAAGGAAGGGAATTCCTAAATGAAAAAAATGTTTCTGTCAATTCTTGTCGCCGTCTGCGCGTTTGGCGCACAGGCCGACGGAGATTGGAAAACGACGCTCGGAAAGGTGAAGGACCTTTCCGGCGATACGGGCATCATGGCCTTCACGAAGAAGGAGGCTCCTGCCTACATTACCGGCAACTTTGCGGAGGCTGACCGTCCAGAGGCCAAGCCTTTTTCCGCAAACCGCAACGGCTACTACGACAAGGACTGCAAGTGGCATGGCGGCTATTTTGACGATACGGGCGCATTCGTCAAGGGACACGAGGTCAAGACGCTGGCCGGGATGCCGTATGGCCTTGGCCAGTTCATCATGATCCCCGTATGTCTCATCCTTATGTATCTCGCGATCGTGAAGGGCTTTGAGCCGCTTCTCCTTCTGCCGATCGGTTTCGGAGGATTGCTCGCCAACTGCCCGCTTTCTGGCATCACCATGCCGGCAATGATGCACGATGGCGTAATCTCGTTCCTGTCGAGCGGCTTGCCGGTCATGTCCGGCGGCGTTGTCGAACCGGGCGGATTCCTCTATTATTTCTTCCGCTTCGGCATTGATACCGGTGTATTCCCGATCATGATCTTCATGGGCGTAGGCGCTATGACGGACTTTGGCCCGCTGATCGCCAACCCCAAGTCGGCGCTTCTTGGCGGCGCAGCGCAGTTCGGCATCTTCTTTGCCCTGTTCGGGGCCCTTGGTTGCGCATCGCTCTTCGGCATGGACTTCTTTGGCCCTGGCGTTTCGCCGCTGAAGGCTGCCGCGTCGATCGGCATCATTGGCGGTGCGGACGGCCCTACGGCCATCTGGCTCACCTCGCGCTTGGCTCCGGATCTGCTTGGCGCCATTGCCGTCGCGGCCTATTCGTACATGGCTCTCGTTCCGATCATCCAGCCGCCGATCATGAAGATGCTCACCACAAAGGAAGAGCGTCTCATCAAGATGCCGCAGCTCCGCAACGTTACCAAGATCGAGAAGATCTGCTTCCCGCTCGTGGTGCTGCTCCTCTGTGCGTTGCTTCTGCCGTCCGCCGTGCCGCTTATCGGCGCACTCATGCTCGGCAACCTCGCGAAGGAGATTGGCCCTTCCGTGAGCCGCATCGCGGATACGATGGCCAATGCGCTCATCAACATCGTTACGATCATGCTCGGCCTCTCGGTCGGCTCGAAGCTCGCGTGCGAGAAGTTCCTCTCTGGCACGACCCTCGCGATTCTCGCGCTTGGCCTTTGCGCGTTCTGCGTCGGCACGGCAGGTGGCGTGATCATGGCGAAGGTCATGAATCTCTTCTCGAAGCAGAAGATCAACCCGCTAATTGGCTCTGCCGGCGTTTCCGCCGTTCCTATGGCGGCGCGTGTCTCCAACAAGGTCGCGCTTTCCGAGGATCCGACGAACTATGTGCTCATGCAGGCGATGGGTCCGAACGTCTCTGGCGTGATCGGCTCTGCGGTTGTGGCTGGTGTGCTCTACACGCTCTGCCGCTGAGTGTTCCGACAGCCAATGCAAGAAGGCGGGTGGTTTCCCACCCGCCTTTTCTTTTCAATGTACGCCTGTTGCACAATGCTTTCATTCTGCACAGGTGGCGACGGCCCCCTCGCCGTCGCTCGGCGTACAGGCCCTGGACGTCCACGATGGCGAGGGCGCCATCGCCACTCCTAAACGATGAATTATAGGTAAGTTTCTGTTGGTTGTTATTACAACAGACTTTCATGGCGGCAAAGCCTATGATATGCGGCGTTGGGAGAACTGTTCTCCCTGTGAAAACGAAAGGAACCATATCATGGACAAAAACAGAAACTGCGCCTGCACCGCAATCCGCTCGGTCGCTCACCTTGACATCCAGTATGCACATCGTTTCTACGGGTTCAAGGGAGAGGCCAGATATCTGCATGGGCATACGGGTGGATTGACGATTGAAGTCGAGGATTCGGTCAACCCCGGCGTCAACATGGTATTCCCATGCAATGAGATACAGAAGACCGCATGGGATGTCCTCAAGAACTTCGACCATGCCCTTGTGTTGCGGGAAGATGATCCGCTCCTGCCGGTCATTCTTGCCGCATACGAGAAAGAGGGCATCCGCAACGGTACGCCAACGAATACGATGAAGGGGCCTGCGTTCAGGACGGATCTCTGCACCGCATATCCGGAATGCCGGCTTGTGGTGACGAAGGAGACGATGACCGTGGAGGGATTCGTCAAGATCGTGTATGACCTTCTCAAGGACAGGCTCAACATCGTAAAGATAACCTTCACGAGTGGCGTAAACGCGGCGACGGCCACATTCCCGTCCCACCTGTCGCTCGACAGGTGCCCCGATTGCGGCATCGCATTGAGAAATGGCGTATGTCCGAAGTGTGGGTATAGGGCCTGATGCCTTCAGTCGCAACAAGTTGTGACCCTCCCGTGTACTGGGCGCTTCGGTGGGAGGGACGCAATTCATTGCGTCCGCCTTCTTCCGTAGCAAAAAGATGACGGCGAAACGGATATGCAAAGGCGTTTTGTGCTATAATCACCTACCTCAACTAAACCAAAAAGGAGAAAACAATGGCTCACAAGATTGATGCCGCGAATTGTGTCGCGTGCGGATGCTGCAAGGATGCTTGCCCTGCGGATGCTATTTCCGAGGGAGACACCTACTCGATCGACCCTGAGAAGTGCGTTGATTGCGGTGCTTGCGCCTCCACATGCCCTAACAATGCGATTTCCGCCGCATGACGGAATTCCTGTTAGACAATCTGCTGTTGCTTCCATTTCTCTTCGCAACCTATCTGGTGCTTGAGATCCTGGAGGCGAGGGCCGATGGTGCGCTCGAGCGTAGTCTCGGGCGCACTCGCCGTTTGGGTCCGTTGATCGGCTCGATCGCGGGGGCGTTCCCCCAATGCGGCGTTTCGGCGGCGGCGGCTTCGCTGTATGCCGGAGGGGCGATAACGGCGGGGACCTTGATCGCCGTTTTCCTGTCTACTTCGGATGAGCTTATACCTGTCTTGATTTCGGAGAAGGTGCCCATTTCCCTGATAGTGAAGATACTTGCCGTGAAGGTTGTCTCCGGCGTGTTTGTCGGTTTCGCCGTGAATGCCGTGATGGCCATGTTCGGCAAGGGCGGCACAAAGCTGCATGTGGATGAATTGTGTGCGCACAGCAGATGCAGCTGCAAGCGGCGGAACGGAGTGCTGGTGCCCGCCCTTGTGCATACGGCCGAGATATTCCTTTTCATACTGGTGGTGTCGGCGCTGTTTGAGGTGGCGCTGCATTTCATGGGCGAAGATAGCCTGCGTAGCCTGATCCTCAACGATCCGTGGATAGGCGAGTCCATCGCGGGACTTGTTGGCTTCATACCTAATTGCGCCGTGTCCGTATCGTGTGCGCAGCTGTACCTGAAGGGCGGAATGTCTGCCGGCGCATTGATGGCGATGTCCCTGACTGGTTCCGGCGTTGGATTGCTTGTGCTGTTCCGCACTAACAGGCATTGGGTGGCAAATATCCTGATTCTTGCCGTGCTTTATGTTTCGGGAGTCGTTTT
>CAVJWR010000042.1:0-3635 GCA_963653155.1 Limosilactobacillus gorillae | reverse complement strand
GTATAATCGGCGGCATTCTGAGTTTTAGTCAAGTCAACAATCAAACAATGAAAACCAAGAGGAGAAAAGATGGACATTCCAGCCAAATGCAAGGTTTCAGTTCTCAAGGAACCGAAGAAGATGGAGATTGTCGAGGTAGACATCCCGAAGATAGGCGACGACGAGATACTCGTCAAGGTTGAGGGATGCGGAATCTGCGGTACGGATGTCCATGAGTACAAGGGCGACCCCTTTGGGTTCTGCCCAGTCCAGCTCGGCCATGAGGGGACTGGCGAGATTGTCGCGCTCGGCAAAAACGTGACGAAGGACTTCACCGGTAAGCCGCTGAAGGTCGGCGACAAGATCGTGACGGGCCTTAAGCCGTGCGGCGAGTGCGACACGTGCAAGTTCCATCCCGAAATAATGGAGCTGTGCAACAACGGCGAGATATTTGGTCTCCTGCCCGGACCTGAGCACTATCTGAACGGCTGGTTCGGCGAGTACATGAAGGTCAATGCCGGCGGCGTCGTGTTCAACGTGTCCGACATGGATCGCGACCTCCGCATCCTCATCGAGCCGGCGGCGGTGATCGTGCATGCCGTTGAGCAGGCCAAGCAGATATTCGACTTCAAGTTCAACAGCTACGTGCTTGTGCAGGGGTGTGGCCCGATCGGACTTCTCCTGCTGGCCATGGTCCGTTGCCTCGGCGTTCGCAACATAATCGCCTGTGATGGCGATGCCAATCGCCTTGAATTCGCCAAGAGGCTCGGCGCCCGCTACACCGTGAACGGAATGGATGCGGATGCGATCGAGCAGGTGAACAAGATTACGGAAGGCAAGGGCGCAGAGATGGTGTTCCAGTGCACCGGTTCGCCAAAGGCCGCAACGCGCGCGTGGAAGTACGTTCGCCGTGGCGGAAGCTTCTGCGAGCTCGGCTTCTTCACGAACAACGGCGACACCACGTACAGTCCGCACCTCGACATGTGCAACAAGCAGGTCAAGGCAATCGGATCCTGGACGTATCAGGCAAAGGACTGGGTGCAGAGCTTCGACTTCCTCAAGGAAGCCCAGGAACGCGGCCTCCCCGTCACGGATCTCATCACGCACAAGTATCCGCTTGACAAGATGAACGAGGCGATGGAGATGAACATCTCCATGAAGGGCCTCAAGATTGCGTTCGTCGCGTAATGGACTCGTCGTTCAAGATAGGCTGTCATCTCTCAAGCGCGGGGGGCTACCTCGCAATGGGGATGACGGCCGAATCGATAGGCGCGAACGTATTCCAGTTCTTCACGCGCAATCCTCGTGGCGGGGCATCAAAGCCCATTGACGCAAGGGACGTGAAGGAGTTCCTTTCCTATGCAGACAAGGCTGGGATCGGGCCGATCCTGGCCCATGCCCCATACACGCTGAATGCGGCAGGCAGTGAACAGCGCGTGAGGGACTTTGCCGAAATGACCATGGCCGATGACCTGTCCCGCCTTGAGTCCACCCCCGGCGCACTGTACAACTTTCATCCCGGATCGCATGTCGGGCAGGGCGTGGAGCGAGGCATTGAACTGATATCTTCCATGCTTGCGCGAATACTCTCAGGAAGGTTCTCGAAGGCTGGCAAGGGATACGCCACGACCGTGCTGCTTGAGACCATGGCCGGCAAGGGCAGTGAGATCGGGCGGCGCTTTGAGGAGATAAGGTCAATAATCGACATGGCGGAGTCCGCCCTTGAACGCGATGGCGTGACGTTGGATCGCCGGTTCGGCGTGTGCCTCGACACTTGCCACGTGTGGGATGCGGGCTACGATATCGTAAGCGACCTTGACGGGGTCGTTGCCGAGTTTGACGGGGTGATCGGTCTCGACAGGCTCAAGGCCATCCACCTCAACGATTCCATGAACGTGCTCGGTTCGCACAAGGATCGGCATGCCTGCATCGGCAAGGGGAAGATCGGGCTTGATGGATTGGCGCGGGTTGTGAACCATCCAAAGCTTCGCAACCTCCCGTTCTACCTTGAGACGCCGAACGATCTCGATGGGTATCGGGACGAAATATCGCTCTTGCGCAGTTTGCGCAGTTAGACATCTACGGGTGACCACATGGGATTCTTCAAGGCATACGATATGCGAGGCACCTTCGGGGTGGATTTCGACCTCGATACCGTCCGGAAGGTTGGCATGGCCCTGCCGAAGGTAGTCGGTGGAAAGCGATGGCTCGTCGGGCGGGACGCCAGAGTGTCGTCAGAGGCGATCCGCGACGCGCTCATCGAAGGGCTTAAGGCATCTGGCGCGGAAGTCACTGACATGGGGCTTGCCACTACGCCAATGGTCTATTTCTTTACGGTCAAGGAAGGGTTCGACGGTAGCGTGATGGTCACGGCCTCTCACAATCCGCCTGGGGACAATGGACTTAAGGTCTCCAGGAAGGGGGGCTTGCCTGTCGGCTACGATTCTGGATTGCGTGAAGTGGAGGCGCTTGTGTATGGCACGGCTCGATGAATACGTCGGTTGGCTACTTGACCATGGTGGAGACCATTCGGGACTGAGGTTCGCGGTCGATTGTAGCGATGGCTCAGCCGGAATCCTCGCCAAACGGCTGTTCCCGGATGCGCTGCTGTTGAACGATACGCCGGATGGACGCTTTCCACACCATAGCCCGAATCCGCTCAAGGCGGAGGCGCGGGCGCAGATTGCGGAAGTGGTTCGTCGTGAGGGCCTTGATTGTGGCGCGATATTTGACGGTGATGCCGACAGGGTGATGTTCGTTGACGAGAACGGCGATTTCATCCAGCCGGACTACCTCATCCCGGTTGTGGCAGAGACGTTTCTTCCGTCAGAAACGTTGCCGGTGGCCGTCATACATGATGTCCGTACAAGCCGTGCGGCGATCGAGCGGCTACGGTCTGTCGGCTTCACGCCTGTGATGGGGAAGGTTGGACATGCATTCGCCAAGGTGCTCCTGAGGGAAACCAAGGCCGTATGCGGCGGTGAATTGGCCGGGCACTACTATTTCAGGGACTTTGTACATTGCGACTCAGGCGAGTTGGCGGCCCTTCGCATCTTGAGCGCTTTTGCGGCGGCAAAACGGTCTGGGCAGAACGTAAGCACATTCATGGCACCTCTTGTCGGAAAGTACGCGAATTCGGGCGAAGTGAACTTCGAGGTGTCGGATAAACCGGCTGCGATCGCAAGGGCGCTTGCTGTGGCCAAAACCCTTGCGCGTGAGACTGGTCGCAGCGAAATGGATGGCTATCGCCTCGAATATGAGGAAGGCTGGATTTCCATACGCCAGTCAAACACGGAGCCATTCCTCAGGTTGATCGTGGAGTGTTGTGATCGGGATACGATGAAGTCTTGGCTTGACGCCATCTCAGACGCAATCCGCCGATAGTGATAAGTGGAGGGACACATGGGTGTGATGCTTAGATGCGCCATGGTTGCGGTCTTCGCTTCCGCTATGCTTGCGGCAGGGGCCGTATCCCGATTGGACTATCCGGATGCGGACGTTGTGGTACTGGATGATGCCACGCGCATCGAATATGCTCCAGACGGAACGTACGTGTCGGAGAATGACGAACGAATCCTTGCCCTTACGGGAAAGGGCGTACGGTCATTGCGTTCCGCCTCGATCTCGGTTTCGCGACGGTATGGAGATGCGGGGAT
>CAVJWR010000041.1:4973-26835 GCA_963653155.1 Limosilactobacillus gorillae | reverse complement strand
GTGTTAGGTCATCGATGAATTTCGTAGCGACGACGCCCCCGTCGTCGTATAAAGAATGGCCGTGTAGAAGTGTAGAAATGTAGGTCGGGTGCGGATTTTGGTAGGGCGGTTTCGATGAAACCGCCGCAGCGACGGAGGCCCGAGAGGGACGCGCTTATCGCGTCCACCAGTAGAGGCCTTAGCTTTTGGACACATCGGGAGGGACGCAATTCATTGCGTCCGTCTCCGGTCGCAACAAGTTGCGCCCCTCCCTTGTCTGGCCTACACGAGCATGTTCGCCTGCGAGAAGAGCCTTTCGTCCGTTCCGTCGAGCGAGGTGGCCCGGATACGCGCGAATATCTCGGTGGCGGGGCCATTGCACGAACGGTCGTCCTTCGGACATGTCCACTCCACGCTCGTCCCTTCGACTATATGCCGGACGCCGCGAGCCGTTATCACCTCAAGCTTTGCCGGCTTGTCGGTTGTGGCGCTCACGCTTACGCCATCGAAGACTATCGAAGTGAACTTGAGTTCGCCGAGCCCGTGCGCCGCACCATAGAAGTTGCCGTTGCGGTAAGCCTTGAGACACGCCTCCTGCGTACGTTCGGGCACAACAAGTACGCTCACGCCAAAGTCTACATTGTGGAGGCCATGGTCTGGCACGAACAGCCCATAGCACTGCCGCCCAGTGGCAAGCACCCAGTCCCAATAGTGTTCGCTGTTCACGCCGCCGCACTCCAGCACCTCCAGCCCAAGGACTCGCGGATCCCAGTCAAGTATCTCAAGAAGGAGTTTCTTGTCTATGCGCGTCCATGTCGGATGGTTTACCGTGACGCCGCCGCCATCCGGCACGATAAGCTTTTCGATCATGCGGTCGATGGCCGTACCCCAGAATTCGCCGGATCCGTAGCAATAGCCATGGGAGTCGGTAAGCTTGCGGTCGTGCGCGTCAAACGTCCCTGAAATGTATGCGCTTCCCGGTGCGCATATGTGAAGCCGTGAAGCCCCCTTTCCGTTCGCAAGCCTAAAGCTGTGGTGTTCGGCATTCGGCGCCTCAAGCATGTCGGCGGGAAATGAATTGGGACCATAGGACTTGCCTTTCTCCTCAAACGGATATGGTGGCCAGTCTTTTTTGTTCTTTTCCGGAATCTGTGACTCCCACTGTGCCACAATCTTGTTCCAGTCGAACGGGCCTTTCGTCATCCGACCCTTGTACATGATCGGCCAGTCGCTTATCGGCACGCCCCTGGGATACACCTGTTCCCGCCATGGATATATTGGCATGCTTGGATAGTAGTTGGAGGCCGTAAGGAATCCGATGTTGCGCTCCTTCACCACCTTCGTCAGGTCATTGTGGGCGTGCATGTGCGTTGTGCCGTTGATCTGGTGCGCCGTCACCCAATCAATGCCGGTGTACGGCTTGCGGTTTCTCGGCTTGACGTTCTTGTGGTCTACGTTCGGCGGCGGAACTTCGTCCCCTCCTGCAGCAAATGCACCTGGTGCAATTGCCGATACTGCGGACATCGCCGCCCCAAACCCGATGAACTCTCTGCGCTTCATATCATTCCTCCCTATAAGTTTTGTCAATTGTACCACAACCGATCAGCGAAAGACAATGGACAGTCCCTTCCATGTCGGCGTCATGAATCTGTCGGACTCCACAATGCCAGGCGAAACGCGCAACTCGTCGATGTTTCCGACAAAACCGACCGTCTCGTCCTCCCCTGCGCCAAGCATGAAGTTCATTAGGCGAGGCGCGGTGATGATACGCCCATCTACAGCCCACGAGCCTACAAGGACGGCATCTCGGTAGAGGCGCACCATGGTGTTTTCTCCGCTATGCGCGAACTGCATTCCCACATGATGCCAAGCTCCGTCCGCAAATGGCACGCCGTCAAACACATGCGTCTGGCCCATAGACGCATCCGTATCTACCTTTAGCGCAAGATGTCCGGCATCATCCGCGAAGGAGAGAGCCCACGTCACCTCTTGCGTCACATTTGTCGATGAGCCCCTGTTGATCCGCGCAATGCCGGCGCCAGCCACAGCCTCCGAACTCTTCATCAGGAACTCCACAGTAAACTCTTCGGCATCGGCGAGCAGTCCACGATCTTTGTACAGCACCATTCCGCCGTCAAAGGCGAGTGAACGGCAATTGCGGTCTATCAGGATCTCGCCATCTGCCCCCGCCGTGAACGTTCGCGCCATGCGCGACTGGGAATATGTCGGTGCGGACGCACCGGCGACAAACGCCTTGGCCTCGCCTGCGGCACCAAAGAAATTCGTGTAGGGCCTCATCACAAGGTTCTCTTCGAATGACGCGCTGGCGAGAAGGTCGCTTTCTGTGGCCTTTGAGGTAAGGAACTGGTACGGACGCAATGTGCCGCGAGACACCCTCACCTCGTCAATCCAGACGTTTCCGGGATATCTGTCGTTCCAATACGTGCCTCCAATCACGAATCCATTGTAATAGCTCTTGTGCGCACCAAGGTTCATTGTCGGCGAATTCGTCGAAGCGACAAGCATGTAATCCACGTATGCGTCGGCGCGGTCGTTCTCCTTGTCGTACACTATGGCGACATGGTGCCAGGCTCCGTCTGCAATGAACTTCGCCGCCTCCCTTCCGTTCAATCCGAGCAATGGCGTATCCCCTACCATGAATTTGACGTAACCATTGTCCCAGTTCGATCCCCTGCAGTATGTCTTGATCTGAAAACAGCTCCACATGCAGAGCAGGTGGCATTGGTTCTCGTCGGCCATATACCCGGTTTCCGGCAACTTCAAAAAGCATTCCACCGTACAGCTCTCGCCAAAAAGGTCTTCTGCGGTGACGGTGGTTGGGAGGACTACGGAACGAAGTGCCCCTTCGCCGGTTCCGTTTGTGACCACATGAAGGGACTGCGCGTTCTCGTGTGCAATCTGGCTACGCAAGCCAAGGCGCATCGCTGATGCAGGAACATCGGTGGTATCGACTTCCGGGCCGTAAGGGTCGCCGGAGAGATTCGACGGCTTGTAGAACGAGGCGGACACCTTCGACAACGGATATCCAACCGCCCTGTTTTCGAGGAATGGATTGCATACCACCGGCTCATGCATGTCATCTGCGCCAAACGTCACGGACTCGTTCGGCCCGTCGAACGGGAAGTAGAACAGGGCATTTACATCCTCTCCGGCGGATACGGATGACCTGTGCTTGTATCCGAGCATCTGGTCGGAAGTGAGAACCACATCCGAAATCCGCACCTCATCTATCAGCTCTGCCGCCCCGAAATAATAGCACATCGGATGTGCGCCAAATGCGAATGGATAGCCAGCCTCATACAAGATGTCTCCACTGTATGTGACCGAAGTCCGGGCCTTGTAGTCGATGTAAAGGGTGACGGTCTTTGCGGCTCCGTCGATCGCAAGGGCAATGTGATGCCAACGGTCGTTGTCCAAGCATACGCCAGTGAAGTTTGCATTGCCTTGATAGCACACACCGTTCGTCACGGAGCCATTCTGATCGTAGAGCGGTTCGCCATCTATCGCAGCTACCTTGAGGGTAAGATACATATTGCCGTCCTTCAACAGCGATCCATAGATGTTGAATGTTGTCTGGTTATCCTTGTATGCACTGCCGACGCGAGAGAAGAGACACCTCCAACCGCTCATCGTATCCGGAATGCGCGCAAAGAATTCGATGGTTCCATTCTGAAGCCGCAAATCCTCATGGTCGTCGATGAACACGGCCCCAACGGGATTTTCCTTGATGTCAATCTTGTCGATGTTTATCGCGACCGCGCCGTCGTTCGGATACTCCATGCAAGTGTCGTTTGGATCGACAAGCGCGATTGTGGACGGGAAGCCGTTCGTGCAGACCGGCATATGCTCACTGTCATACGACAGGCTTTCCTTTGAATAAAGGCCATTGGCGGAGTATGCGCACACGCCTGGGTACGCCGGATACTTTGCCTTGTCAATGGTGTTCGTAAACACCGTGTCCATTGTCGTCACGCCTTTTCCGATTTCCTCGAACCTGTACCATGCGAGCGTCTTCGCATCGGCGGTCGCCGCACATGAAAGCATGCCCAAGACAATCGCCGGACGCGCCACAGATGCGGCCATGCCGCATGTTGATTGCAATGCCGTAAACCAAGATGGCTGATTCCAGCTTTCCACCGCACTCCGCAACATCGTCACAACGTTCATTTGATTTCTCCTGAATAGGCTTAAAAGAAATGTGGCTCTTATAGCATTTTTTTTTTCACCCATGTCAAGGGAACAATTCCAAAATCTGAAATTTGGAAATCACCCCCTTGCATATCAGACTGCACTTTGATATAATTTGCCGCGTTTTGTTCTTGGGGGTATAGCTCAGTTGGTAGAGCGTCTCAATGGCATTGAGAAGGTCAGGGGTTCGACTCCCCTTACCTCCACCACCTTGGATCATGTGCAAAGCCAAGGGTTTCACCAGAAAACCGTGGAATTTATTTTTATGCTTGCGGGGCAATCCGCGTTGTGATATAATTCCGCCCGTTTTTGAGCCAATTGCCTCATGGTGTAATGGTAGCACCGCAGATTCTGAATCTGCTTGTTAAGGTTCGAATCCTTATGAGGCAACCATTCGTAAGCCGCACATCTGTGTGGCTTTTCTTTTTGCCTCAAATACTCCGACAACTCTCCATAGGCTCCTACAAAGTAACGAAGGCACGGAGAAAACGGGATTCCCGGTCGGTTAACGCCTTAAACAATGGGACGTAGCGGCTTTGCGAAAATACGGGAGGGACGCGCTCCCGCGCGTCCGAGGTTTTTCAATCACCTATTCGGATAGAGCATCCACGATCTTGAAGAGAGCCGAAATCTTCTGGTCTGGCGTATTCCCGTACAGACGTTCCACAAAGGACGGATCGCGGCTACCCTGAAGATAGAATATCGCCTTGACGCCCTTCACGTCCAACCGCGCCACGCGCTTTGCCGCACACCTCATCCTGAACTCCGCAAGGCGCACAAGCCGCACGGCGGCAGAAGGCAGCCTTCCATACCTGTCGGCCAGTTCTCGTCTCAATCGCGCCACATCCTTTATGGAAGCGACTTCCGCAAGGCGGCGATGGAAGTCCATCCTCTGCGCCTCATCCTCCACATAATCATATGGAAGCGACGCGCCGGAATCCGGATCGGCAGTGCCGGGCGAGAAGTCGATGAAATCGAGGTTGACGGAAACGTCTATGACATCAGGCACGGCCTCGCCCCTCATCTTCGCTATCGTGCGGCGAAGAAGTTGGCAATACAGGGAAAAGCCTATTGCCGCTATATGCCCGGACTGCTCACTGCCAAGCAGATTGCCGGCCCCGCGCAGTTCCAGGTCCCGAAGGGACAGATTGTACCCGCTGCCGTTCCCCGAATGCTTGCGCAAGGCATCAAGACGCTCCCTGGCCTCGGAATCTATCAGCCCTTCGGACGGCAACAGAAAGTATGCGTAGCCCTGACGAGCCCCTCGTCCAACGCGTCCACGCAACTGGTAAAGCTCCGCAATCCCAAAGCAGTCGGCACGATCTACGATTATCGTGTTTGCACGGGTGATATCCAAACCCGACTCAACGATAGTGGTGCATATGAGCACATCGGTACGTCCTTCCGAAAAGCTGCGCATCTTGTCCGCAAGCACCGAAGTTGGCATCTGCCCGTGGGCGACATCCACCCTTGCATCGGGGAATAAGGATCTGATGCGCCGCTCCGCCCGCGATATGGTGATCACCCTGTTATGCAAATAGTATACCTGCCCGCCACGTGCAAGTTCCCTGAAGATGGCGGACTTCACAGTCGCATCGGAATCACGCACTATCTTCGTCTCCGTGGCCACACGTTCACGAGGAGGCGTCTTCAGTACGGACATGTCCCTTGCGCCCGTCATCGACAGATACAGCGTGCGCGGTATGGGAGTCGCGCTCATGGTAAGCACGTCCGCAGTTGCCCGCAGCCGCTTGAGGTATTCCTTGTGACGTACACCGAACCGCTGTTCCTCATCGACGATTATCAGCCCAAGATCATGGAATTGTATCTTCGATGACAGTAGCGCATGCGTGCCTATGACTATGTCGGCGGCACCGCTCGCAAGACGAGCGCGAGCCCCCTTTTTCTCGTCTTCGGACTGGAAGCGGCTCATCGCCTCTATGCGAACAGGCGTGCCCTCAAACCTCGCAAGGAACGTCTCGTAATGCTGTTGGGCAAGGACTGTCGTTGGCGCAAGCAGGGCCGTCTGCTTTCCGTTCATCGCAGCAATGAACGCAGCCCTCATCGCGACCTCGGTCTTCCCGTATCCGGCATCGCCGCAAATGAGACGATCCATCGGCTTTCGCGAGGCAAGGTCATGCTTGACATCCTCAATGGCCTTCCTCTGGTCGGGGGTTTCCTCGTATGGGAATGCCGCCTCGAACGCACTTATGCCGTCCGCCTCGACATCATACGAGAATCCCGGCACGACGGCTCGACGGGCCTGTGTCTCCAGTAATGCGGCGGCAAGGTCGGCGACTGCCTTTTGCGCATCGGCCTTTTCGCGGATCCATCGGCGTCCGTCAAGGCGATGCAGTTTCACCTTCTCGCCCTTGACGCCAACATAGCGGGAAAGGAGATGCGCATGGGCGACAGGGACATGAAGCTTCGCCCCGTCGGCGTACTCTATCGTGAACACCTCGCTGCGGGCACCGCCTACCTCAACCTCCGTTGACCCAAGGAAGCGTCCTATCCCGTAATCGAGATGCACCACGAGCTCGCCAGGCTCAATGTCCATCGACGCGGTGATCCGTCCGCCCGAATGCGACGCGGCATTCGCCCTCGCCCCAGCCCCCGAAAGCCGTCCGCGAGCGCCCGGCACCCTGTCGCTTTTGGCCACAACGACAAGCCCGTCACACGAGAATCCGCCGCTCAGCCTATCATCCTCAACGACAAGCGCCCCCTTGCGCCTCTCTGCCGCCAGATATCCCTTAAGCGTCTCGCGCACACGCTCAACGAGCATTGCGTCCGTAACGCGCTGTTCCGCAAATCCCGGAAGCGGTGACGATACAAACGGGCACGTCGGAACATTTTGTGGAGCCGGGTCGCCGACAAACACCATCTTAAACCCACGAGACCGGATGCATTCCGCTTCGCCCGGATAGGAATTGTGGTCTATCGCAAGCACGATTCCATTCGCAGGCAGAAGCGAAAGCAATGGCATCCGAGTCTTTTCCGCACTATCCACACCATCTTCACCATCCGCGCCATCGCTGGAGACAGACACCGGGGCGATTTTCACGGAATCGACCTTGCTGACAGATATCTGCGTGCCTGGATCGAACTTGCGGATGCTCTCTATCTCGTCGCCAAAGAATTCCGCCCGTATTGGAACTTCGGAATCAGGGCTCCATATGTCAAGCACGCCACCACGCACAGAGAACTCGCCTGGGGACGAGACCTCCACGGTTCGTTCGTAGCCGATTGCGAGCAACTTCTCCTGGATTGACAAAAACGAAGGGACATCCGTCTTGGCATCGGATTTCAGACTGAGTGAAAGATCCAGTTCCGCCCTGCGGACTGCATCCGAGGATGCGACAGCCCCAGCCAAAGCCACCACCGGCGAAACTATCACAAGCGGATACGGGCGCATCATGTAGGCGCCAAGAACGGCCGATACCTTAAGCCTCGCGGCAGTGGAACACCTGTCATCCTCTATGTCTGGGGGAAACTCAAGGACACGCACTCCCGCTTCGTCCGCTATCGCCTCAAGATCCGCAAAAAGCGCATCAGCCTCGGGAAGCCCCGCAGTAACCGCAAGAACAACGCCTTTGTCGCGAACGGACAGCGTCGCCGCCGCAAACGCCGCCGCGCTTCCGGAAAACGACTGATAGGCGACAGCGGGCGCTCCGTCAGGAACGCCCGCGTTAAACGCCTTCGCGAATATGTCGCACCTTTCGGACACGGCACCACACCAGTCTTGGGTTTTATGTCCGTGCGCCTACGCCAAGCCGTTCGCCGCTATACCGTCTCTCGCGGATTGGACGCCACCACCACTCATTGTCAAGATACCATTGCACGGTCTTACGAATCCCAGTATCGAAAGTCTCCCTTGGAGACCAGCCGAGATCTCTCATCAGCTTCGTAGGGTCTATCGCGTAGCGGCGGTCATGGCCCGGCCGATCTGCGACGTGCGTTATGAGATCTTCGTATTTCCCGGAACTGCGGGGACGAAGTTCATCCAGAGTGGAGCACACCGTCTTGACGACCTCCATGTTGGTGCGCTCGTTGTGCCCTCCAACATTGTACGTCTCGCCCGGAACGCCCTTTTCGTTCACGAGCAGAAGCGCCGACACATGGTCATCCACATAGAGCCAATCACGCACGTTCGCGCCGCTTCCATACACCGGAATGGGCTTGCCTTCGAGGCAATTCAATATCGTGAGAGGGATCAGCTTCTCGGGGAAATGGTATGGCCCGTAATTGTTCGAGCAGTTGGTTATGAGCGTGGGCAATCCGTAGGTGTCGTGCCAGGCACGAACAAGATGATCCGATGCCGCCTTGGATGCCGAGTACGGAGAATGCGGGGCATATGGGGTGGATTCGGTGAAGAAGCCAGTCTCTCCGAGCGAGCCATACACCTCATCGGTCGATATGTGCTGAAAGCGGAAGCCTCCTTTGGTGGCAAAAGGTTCGCCGCCGGACGCTGGAGCGTCAGGGAGGCTCTTCCAATACGCAAGCGCGACCTGAAGGAGCGTTGCAGTTCCCGTCACATTCGTGCGGACGAACTCGCCCGGACCGTCAATCGACCTGTCCACATGCGATTCCGCCGCAAGGTGGAACACAGTATCTGGCTGAAAAACGTCAAACGCCGCAGTCATGGCATCCATGTCACATATGTCAGCCTGAAGGAACTGGCATCGCGGCAAGCTGAAGTTGCCCGTGGTGCCAATCTCGTCACACATGGCATCTGGGGCCGACCATGGCTGTACGCCGACATCCTTCAGGGATTCAAGGTTGCCCGCATATGTGAGCTTGTCTATCACAAGCACCGTCGCATCCGTGTCGCGCACAAGATGCCTCACGAGCGCAGACCCGATAAAGCCAGCGCCACCCGTTACAATGCAACGCTTCGAGTACCGCATCGGCTATTCCTCGTCCGTAACCGTTTTGGATGCCTCGGCAGAGACAGCGGCGGCGGCAGCCTTCGCTTCCGGCTTGTAGCCGTAGCTGTATCCGCCATATCCATAGCCGTAATGCCCATGCATCGAGAACGCGCCGTCCATCTGGTTCGTCTCCACATCGTTCACGATTACGCCAAGGACAGTCGCGCCCGCCTCCGCAAGGTTTCGCACAGCAGACTGTATCGGACGGAAGTGTGTGCGATCCGGGCAGCACACGACCATCACGCCATCGACCATGGATGCGAGCGTGACCACATCGCCCACGATGCCGAATGGCGGGGAGTCTATGATTATACGGTCATAATTCTCACGTGCCCATGCAAAGAATTCCGAGACTATGCGAGAACCCATGATCGACGCCGGATCAACCCCTTCAGGCTTGAGCGACGCAATAACATCGAGGTTCTCGATGCCAGACCCGTTTACGAGTTCGGAGAAGTCGCATTTGCCGCCCCGCTGCAAGGCATGCGAAAACGAATGGCCAACGTCAAGATCCGTCAGGCCAAACACCTTGGCGAGACGAGGACGGCGCAAGTCGAAGTCTACCAGCAGCGTCTTGCGGTGCGCCTGTGCATTGGATATCGCAAGGGAACTGGATGTGATGGACTTTCCTTCGGCTGGCTGGGTTGACATTATGAGCAACGCCTTGTTCATCTCGGCATACCTCGGCGAATCCAGCAGGTTGCGCAGTCCAGCGACAGCCTCGGCGAACTGGGAGTACTTGTTCTCGGCGACAAACTTCGCGACGTCCTCGCGCTTCTTGCGCCGCACATGCGGCAGCACGGCCAGAACCTTAAGGGACAGGCGCGTCTCTATGTCGGATATCGAGATGACGGTATCCTCAAGGTGATCCAACACCAGCACAAACAGGAAACCAAGGGCGAGGGAGCCAATGATTCCAAGGGCGAAGATCACAATGGGATTCGGAAGCACCGGCTTGGACGGAACGCTCGCGAGGCGGCCTACGCGGACTATCTCGTTATTCGCCTCGGCGGCGATCCTTGCGGTATTCTCGTCCTGCTGGAGCTGCTTAAGGAGCAGCGACGATATCTCCTTCTCGCTCTCAATTTGGGCAAGGCCAGACTCTGCCGAGATTATCTTCTGGTCTATCTCCGCGAGCGTGGCCGTGAGCCTGTCGCGGCTTTTCTTGTGCACCGCAAGCTGGTTGCGGAACGACGCGAGGTTGCCGTGCGCGGTGGCGAGGGCGCGCGAGACGGACTCCGTGAACTGCTGCTTGAGTATGTCGAGATTCTTCTGCTTGATGCGCACATCGGGATGGCTGGTCGTAAAGGACGTAAGCAGGGAATTTAGCTCCAGCTTGCATTTCTGGAGGTCTGTGTACGCCTGGCCGATCTCAGACGAACGCGGAACGGCCGACGGCAGGGCGCCAAAGTCCTCCGGCGTTTCCTGCGCCGCCTCAAGCACCTTCTCCCACTCGGTCGCGCTCGTCACCTCCGACTCAAGTTCGAGCACATCGGCGGTAACCTTCTGGAGCGACTGCTGGACGATCTCGCGTTCGCTCCTCAGGTTGTCCACCTTATGCGTCTTACGGAAGTTGAGCAACGCCGCCGACACCTTCTCGTCCACGCTACGCTGCTTCTTCACCTGATCGCTGATCTGGGCTACGGCCTTGTCGCAGCGAAGCCTGTTCTCCTCGTCCGTGAAGCTCTCGATCGCCTCCGCATAGGAATTCGCCAGATCGGCGGCAAGCTGGGCGGAGCCAGAGCGAACCGCAATCGTGATGAGCCTTGAACGGCGCACAAGCTCCAGTTCCGATCCGGCAAGCGCATTCAGAAGATCTTCGTCGGAAATGGTGGAGGCTGGGTGGTTCGCCCTGTACTGCTGCATGATCTTCGTTATCAGCTTCTCGGAACGCCAATCGGAAAGCCGCGTGTTGAAGACCTCTTCATAGGTATTGCCGTAGTCGACCTCCGTAATCTGCCCGAGAGCGCCAGGGGTTGTCTTGGGAGCGCGCATCTGCATCGTGAACTCTGATTTCGCCTCGTATATCGTCGGGGAGATGCGGTAGACGGCAAATGAAGCCACAAGACCCACGAGAAGAAACACAAGTACGGTAATCCACCGTTGCGATATCACGCGCAACACCCGTGCAGGCGTTATCGTCCCAACGAGCGAATTCGGATCCTGCGATGGATCATCGTAGCCATACGCAGGTCGCCCATAATTTCCGCCGCTCCCATAATAGTACGGAGCATTCCCGGAAACGCCATAGTAGATGGGCGATTTCTTTGCCGATCCAGAATATATTGGCTTTCCGCCGTACTTAAGGTTGTCTGAAGCCATCTATCATCCCCTATTATCGTCTTTATCGACAGCCGTGCGCCTATGCTTCGGAAAGGAAGCCGCCGACAGCGACATGGCCACCGCAACACATACGAACAGTGGCGCGAGCGGAACCCCAACGGAGAACCACGCGTCTACGGCGGCAAGCGCAAGCACTGCCGGGCCAATCCAAACGACCGTTGAAAGATCCAGCATAAGGGCTCGCCCCTCATCCAATCCGCCATGCCACTTGATCGCACCTATCAGGCGTGACACCCAGAACCAAAGCAGGAAGCCTATCCACAGGCCCCACATCAAGGCGCCAACTATGCCCCGCTCCGCGATGAGCGTAAAGTACAGGTTTGAACCGTTCTTCGGCTCTGGCGGCAGAACCAGCCAATCATCCTCAACAGCATTGAAGGGAGTCTGCAACGGAAAGCCTCCGATGCCAACGCCAGACCACGGATCGGTTAACCACATGGACTTTGATATGCGGCGCAACGCCTCATTCCTGTCCGCAAGCGCGACAGGGAAAGCCTTTTCAGGGGAAAGGCCCTCTCCCTTTGAGGCTTGTATGTCCCTGTTCGGCAAGACCATTACGGCGAACGTGGCCATGACCACTCCAAAGAAGAACATCGCAAAGGCCCTCGCCATCGCGGCTGTGGATGTTCTTTGGCTCGCAAACGCCAAGGCAACTGCGGCCACAAGCAGCGCAACGCCAAGATAGGACAGCGAGAGGATGGTTGGCAGAAACACGTAGGCGCCTACGACATTGCCGGCGACAGACCACGCAAACACGAGCCGGGCCTTCGTCAGGCCGCGCTCCTCGGCCTCGATGCCACACACGATCACGACAAGCAGGAACAGCGCATACAATGTGCCCGGAAACGATTCTGCGCCAAATGACGCCGTTGCGGCCACGACAAACGGCTCCATCCCCAATCCGGCGCAAATGGCCGCCGCCATGCCGCCTACAGCCGTTATCGCGGCAGAGAAGATCCCGAACCAAACCCTTGCATTTCTGCCGAGCGCATGTTTCACGCCAATGATGACGACGGACATCACGACAACCGCCGCGAACGGAAGAAAGGCGGCATCTCCGGCAGAAGCCGGAAGCAACGGCAGAAGCGGTTCGCTGACGGCCCACACGGATGCCTCCGCGTCAAAGGCGAGCTTCAGCCCGGAATTAAGCCAACGAACCATGCTGAAGACCACGGCAAAGGAAAGGAACCACGCGAAAGGATCCCTCAGAATTCCGTTCAGCACACGCTTCCTCGCAATCGAGACGGTCTCGCCCGAAAAGACGGAAGGCTCCATCACAAGCCAAATTACGGCAAGCAGGGATATCCAAAGCGAAACGCAGCCAAGGATGTGTGTGGAAACAAATTGCGACAACGCCACCGGCAAGCCGGCGGCGATTGCTAAGTGGGTGGCTAACCCATATTTTGACACTCCCTGATTAAGCATACCTTATCAGTAGTGGAATCTCACCCCAACGATTCCCCGGAAGCGATTGTAATTGTAGTCGTCGTTACTTTCGCTGCTCCACCGCTCATCCCAGATGATGTTTGCATACAGGCTCATCCAACGGTTGAGGAGATAATCTGCACCCAAACGGGCAGACAGCCATGTCTCGTCATAATTCTGCCTACGGGTGTAATAGGCATCGGAGAACGCATTATCCTCGTAGCGCCAGGAAAGGTTGGCCGTGAGCTTCAGCCTATCCCCAAGCGTGAGATACGAGACGCCCGCGCCCAACGTGTAGACCTTTATGGCCTGGCCGGCATACCGTTCGGAAGGCTGATAGTAGCTCGATCCCAATACGGAAAGCTGCACCTGACGGTGGATGCGCCAGTTCCCGGTAAGCGAGTACGTCCAGCCACAGTCGGTTGTACCCGAATCGCCATATTCAAACCAGGATGCGCCCATCAACGCACGATAGGTGATAAGCTCCGTCATGTGGGAGCCCACACCGGCCTGGATTGAATACGAATTGGAGTTGTTGTCGTACTTGCGGCTCAAGTTATTCCCGTAGCTGATGGTATGCTGCGTGTAGCGCGAATATCCGGCCGAAACGAGCAGATCAGTCCACTTGGTGGCGGCATACCCGATCTGGGCACCGGCTGAATACTGCGACCAGCCATAGAGCGGAATGTAATGCCCCGTATCGTTCTTGTAGTCGAGCATCGTGTACTGGCCCATCACATTCGCGTGCCAACGCTCGGTGAAGCGGCGCTCAAGCACACCGGACACGTCAAGGGTTTCGCGGTCACGCCAAATGCCGCGACCTGTGTTTGAAGTCAGGTCATCAGACTGGTTGTAGAAGCCATAGCGTTCCGAAAGCATGAGCGACCACCCCTTCTCGTTCTTTGCGGAGGAGGAATAGTTGAACGCAAGGTTTTCGCCGTAGCTGTTCTCGCCCATGTCCTTGTTGTAGTCGCAGTAGTAGCGGTAGCGGTACCACACGCCACCCGTCAATGCCCACTTCTCGCCATGCCATTCGAAGTCGGCTCCCGGCGTGACGGCGAAGATCGAATCGTCCGTGGCGTGACGGGTCGTATCGATGTTGGAGTCGTACGTGTAGTCAATCGACACATACGGCCTTATCGTGAGGTGGTTGTTGAAAAAGCGAAGACCAGTCGGTCGCGTATCCTGCTGGGGCGACGTGACACCCTGCTGGGCCACCACTGATCCCACGGAAACCAACGTGGCCAACAGTGCGGTAGATTTAATGTTCATGATGCGAACCCTCCACAGTGACATTGATTACAATCCCTGCATCCAATACGGACCCGGCTCGGTGTGTTCACGATTCTTGCCCTTGTAGTACGGGCTGCGCCAATCCTGGACGCGATCGCGAGGCATGCTGGAAAGGCTGCCGTTTCTCATGGGATCGCCCGCATCGGCGGCGTCGCTGCCAAACACGGGGAATCGCGGCGTCTCCCATACGGGCTTTCCGCGCTGAAGATCCCCAAGCATCGAATCGATGATCTGCATCTGCGCGATCCCGAGCACTACGTTGTGGTTCGGCTCCTCGCCCGCCTGCGCACTCGCAAGCATCGGGTCATATGTAGCCGTGCCGTTGCGGCCAAGGGCAGACGGGAACCAAGACTCCTTGGCGGCATCGCGGGATTCCTGCGGCAAAGATGCGACAACGGCATCCGTGACTGCCGCTTCGGCGGATTCGCCAGCCGCCCGGATGAACATCAGGCCCGCAAATCCGGCGCGGACTGCGCCCGACTCAACGGAGGACGTGCGCTGGGCTATATTCTGCATCGTCGCCTTCACGATGCCCAGGAACTCGGCGTCAGTCATCGTCGCGGGACGGGAGAACTCGCTCTTCGCAAACTCCTCGTTTATGATCGTAAGCGATTCGGGCGGAACTGAAGCATAGACCTCCGCAAGCACTGCGGCACGATCAGCCGCGCCAGCCGCCGCAACCGCCGCCCTGTTGGCCGCAAGGAACTTCGCGGCCTTGGCCTCGGCACTGCCCGGCATTTTCGAAATCGCGGCATTTACCTCCGATAGGAACGCCGTCTTGTCGGCGGACGAAAGCTGGGCCATCGTGCCCTTCAGCACGGCAGAGTCAAGAGCGCATTCCCCAACCTTGGCATGCCACTCGCTACGCGGCATCTCGGCTGAAAGGGCCATCGCCCCCAATGCCGCCACCATCACCATCAACGTTCTTTTCATGTTGCGCATCTCCTTTTAGGAATATCCACAATCAATACCAACTCATTGGAACCCACACGACATCACCGGCCTGGAGCAGCACATCCTTATCGGGGCGCCCCTCCTTGCCGATCTCGACCAAATCCACGATTGTCTTTGTCTTCTTGCCATCCTTGTCGCAATGCGTGACCCTTATGCCTGCCTTGTCGGCAAGCGGTGTAGCGCCGCCAGCGAGCTGAAGAGCCCTCGTCACGCGCAAATCCATGGTAGCCGGGACATCCACGGGGCCAGGCCTCTGAACCTCCCCAAGCACCGTCACCGTTCCCCATGGTGAAACCATTCCGCCTCCAGGCTGATATATGAAGGTTGCCGTCACGTGGGGATCGAGGAAATACTCCTTGTACGCCACCGCTATCTTCTGCTGAAGCCCCACAAGCGTAAGCCCATCGCACTTTATCTGCCCCACAAGCTCCATCGTTATGTAGCCATCGGCATCCACAAAATATTGCTTGGCTTCGCGACCGGATAGGCCAGCCGCAGTGACCGAAATCAGGAGTGCAACGCCTGGACGGACTTTAGGGCCATCAAAATATGTGGCAAGCATCTCGGCATCCACGCCCTTATCATCCTGCGCATCGCCCGTAAGCGCAGAAATCAGGCTTGAACAGCCTCCAAAAGCCAATGCCATGGCCAAAATCGCTATATGTAGAAACACTTTCCCCATAAATCAACCCGAATAATATCACTTCAAACGCCCAAAATCAACTGTTATTTTCGGTGGCCATGCGTCTTTTCACGGCGGAAACGACCGCCCCGACGGCCTCGCCTTCGGGAATTCTGCCTTTCAGTTTGCCGTCCTCATACAGCAGGAAAAAGCGATCTCCGCCACACAGGGCGATATCGGCCCCCTTGGCCTCGCCCGGACCATTCACCACGCACCCCATGACAGCCACATGCGGAAACGCGATATGCCGCCCCATCGACGCACCGATTCGGGCAAGGGCGGCCTCCACGGCCTCTGCCACACCTCGCACATCGCATTTCGTGCGTCCGCAGGTCGGACAGCTCGTAACCGAAGGCCCCGGCTCCCGCAACCGTAGCGCCCTTAGCAGCTCCAGCCCTACCGCAACCTCCCTTTCCGGCGTATCGGTGAGCGAGACCCTTATGGTGTCGCCTATGCCCTCCGACAGCAGAATCCCCATGGCCACTGATGAATGCACTGTGCCGCGCAGGAACGTGCCAGCCTCGGTAAGCCCAAGATGGAGAGGAAGGTCTGTCCGTTCGGCAAGTTCCCGGTATGCGGCCAAGGTTGATGCCACGTCCGAAGCCTTGACTGAGACGACAATGTCGCGGAACCCCTCGTCCTCAAGCAGCTTCACGTGCTTAAGGGCAGACGACACCAATGTCTCCCCCGCCTCAAGGCTACCGCCGTTGACCCCTATGCGAATCGGGATCCCACGCCTCTTCGCCGCACGCGCGACCGCCTGGACACGATCCCGTCCGCCGATGTTGCCGGGATTGAGGCGCAGCGCATGCGTTCCTGCCTCTATCGCGGCAAGGGCGCAACGATAGTCAAAATGTATGTCGGCGACGATGGGAACTGGACTCTGCCTGACCACCTGACCGAGAACGTCTGCGGCGGCAACGTCCGAAACCGTCAGCCGCACGATGTCCGCGCCAGTCTCCGCACACGAGCGCAAATGGCCCATGATCGCCGCCGCATCGTGCGGGTCGTCGCACAGCATGGTCTGCACACTCACGGGTGCACCGCCGCCGATCGGCACATTGCCGACCCTGACCATCCTCGTGTGTTCCCTACTGAAATGAGCCATGGAGGCAGACCCCGCTACTTCTGGTGCTGCATGTCGCACAGCTTGCGGTAGACCCTGTTTGCGGCATAGAGCGCGTCATGCGAGCCGCGTTCGACAATCTCCCCGTCCCGCATCACCAGGATCATGTCCGCATCGCGGATCGTGGAGAGGCGGTGCGCGATGGCGAAGACGGTGCGGTTCTTCATCAGGTTCGCCAACGCATCCTGCACCAGCTTCTCCGTCACCGTGTCAAGAGCGCTCGTCGCCTCGTCGAGGATGAGTATCGGCGGATTGCGGAGTATCGCCCTCGCGATGGAAATGCGCTGGCGTTCGCCACCCGAAAGGGCGAATCCCTTCTCGCCGACAATGCGGCCATACCCTTCAGGCTGGGACATTATGAACTCGTGGGCATTCGCCATCTTCGCTGCGGCAACCACCTGCTCGTGGGTCGCATCCGGAGTGCCGTAGCGTATGTTCTCCTCGATCGTGTCGTTGAACAGCAGCGCCTCCTGCGTGACTGCCCCGACGAGACGGTGGAGATCTGCCGTGCGCATGTCGCGCAGGTCGACACCGTCCATCGTGATGCGCCCGCTACGCGGATCGTAGAAGCGGGCGAGCAGACTGGAAAGCGTCGATTTCCCGGAACCTGTCGATCCGACAACCGCCACCATTTGGCCACGCGGCAATTCGAACGTCACGTCCTTCACCGCATCCCTGTCTGCCGTATCGTAGCGGAACGACACGTCCTCGAAGGATACCTTGTCTGTGAACTCGGCCTTGGGGGCGGCATCCTTTCGTTCCGGCAACTCCATGTGCAGGTCGAGCACGGAAAAGATTCGGGTAAGCGCGGCCATCGTCGTCTCAAGCTGGATCTGCAGCTTTGACAGCTGCTTCACGGGCTTGTATATGATCAGCAGGGGCGCAAGCATAGGCACCACATCGGATATCTTAACGCCGGTTGCGAAGCACCACACGAGGAACGCGCATATGAGAAGTATCCCGACCGTCTCGACGCTCGGCCCGACCATGAGGCCAACGCGCAATCCCTTCATCGTGGACTTGAGAAGATACCTGTTCGTGTCGGCGTAGCGTTCGTTCTCGAACTGCTCGGTGTTGTAGCTCTTCACTACCTTGATGCACGTAAGCACCTCATGTATCTTCGCGCCTATCATGGAGTTGCGCTCCATCGTCCGCTTGGCCCACTTCTTTATCGCCCGCCCAAGCATGTGGACCGGGAACACGAACATTGGAAAGCCCACGCATATGAGCAGAAGCGTTGGCAGCATGTCGTTGGCGATTGCATACCACACGATGTATCCCACCGCCACAAGTATCTCGAACGGCGCAAGTGCGACTTCCGTGAGGATCGTCGTGAGAATCACCTGTATCTGCTGCGGATCGGCCGAGATGCGCGTCATTATCTGCCCCACGTCCACGCGCCCGAAGAACTGCATGCCCTGCCGCTGGACATGCTCCAGCATCTCCTGCCTAAGATCCGCCACGGCATGTGCGCCAGACCAGCTCAGGCAGTAGTTGTTCAGGTACATCATCCCAAGGCGTAGAGCGGCGATTACCGGCACGACAACGACGACTATCAGCAGCAGCGCACCCGCCATTCCGCCCTGCTCGGTCTGCAGCCGGATGCCGACCTTAGCCGCCATCTGCTCCACCTGCGGATACCAGCCCGGCAGCTTCGAGTTCTTCTCTATCTGCCTATCGAACGAGTTCTTATTACCGTGCGATTCCGCCTTTGGCCGCGCAGCGGCACCCGAAGGGGCGCCATCGACGGCCATCGTTTCCGGTTGCCGTGCGGCAGACTGCGCTTCGCCATCATGCGACTCGACGTGCTGCAATGTCGGACGCACTATCTGGAAGAGCGGCAGCATCGTACCAGCCGTGCACATGCCGGCGAGTATGCCCACGAACAGCCGGAACTTGTACCTCTTCGCGTATTTCCATACGCGCCCATACGCCTCGCGACGCGTATATTCCCGGTCGAAGAACTCTTTCCTGTATGATACCTTGGCTCCCATAGGCTACTTCACTCCTGCCGCAAGCAGTTTCTTCAGGTCCTGCACCCGATCCTTGGAGGCGACAAGCACGGCATCCTTCGTGGTCACCACAACGACATCCTTCACGCCGAGCGCGACGATCCTCGGCCCCTCCGCGACGGCAACGGAACCTTCGCAGTCCAGGAGCGTCACGTCTCCCAACGCCGCATTTCCAGCGCCCACCTGCTTCAGGTGCCGTCCGGCCGAAGTCCACGTCCCTACATCGTCCCACCCGAAGTCGCCAGACGTGACAAGCACATTCCTGGCCTTCTCCATCACGGCATAGTCGAACGATATCTTTGGCAGATGCTCGTAATCCCTAGGCGTGATGCCGACAAGCTGCGGCGCGTATGCCGCAAGCGCACTCTTCAGCGTAGACACCTTCCACACGAACATTCCGGCGTTCCACACGTACTTGCCGCTCCTGACGTATCTCTTCGCCGTGGCGAGGTCCGGCTTTTCCACGAAGCGTTCGGCACGGCATACGCCATCTCCACAGGGTCTCCCCACCTTGATGTAGCCAAAACCTGTCGCCGGATAGGTGGGCTTCACGCCCATTGTCACGATATCCTCGGACTTCGCGGCCGCATCTGCGGCTACTGAAAGCACCCGGCGGAACGCATCGACATTCTCCATCAGGTGGTCCGCCGTGAGAATCGCGGCCACCGCATCCTCTCCGCCCATCCTCTCGACCGCAGTGCAGGCCGTCGCCACGGCCGCCGCAGTGTCCCGGCGGCACGGCTCAAGCAGGATGTTGCCCTTGGGTATCTCCGGCAACTCCCTGTACGTCGCCTTCGCAAGCGACTTGGCGGTGACTATCAGGATGCGCTCCGGCGGAACAAGCCCCTTGAGGCGATCGACGCTCTGCCGCAGCAGGGACTTACCGCCAAAGACGGCAAGGAACTGCTTGGGATGCTCCGGCGTGGACAATGGCCAGAAGCGCTCTCCGCTTCCGCCGGACAGTATGGCCGCATAGAATCCCCGCTTCTTCATGCCGCGTCCCCTACGCAAGAGCAGCAGCCAACGCGGCTATCTGTGCGCGTGACTCGTCGTTCAATGCGCTCTTTATCGTCACAATCGGCTCGGCGAACACGATTCCCTGGGACTTCTCGAACATTCCCCTTATGACCTTCGCCGCATTCGGAGCCCATGTGCCGTTCTCTATGATTCCAACGGTGCGGTTGCGGTAGCCGCGCTCCGTAAGGTGTTCCACGAACGTGCGCATGAACGGAAATACGTCCATGTTGTACGTTGTCGTCGCAAGCACCAGCTTGCCGTAGCGGAATGCGTCCTCGACCGCCTCCGGCATGTCGTCCCTCGCGAGATCAGAGATCGCGACCTTCGGGCATCCACGTTTGACAAGTTCGTCCTTCAGGAGAAGTGCCGCCGCCTTCGTGTGCCCGTACACGCTTGTGTATGCGATGCACACGCCCTCGCTCTCCACTCCATACGAACTCCAGATGCCATACTGCTTCACGGCGTGGGCAATCGCCTCGCCCTTCAGTACCGGACCGTGCAGAGGGCAGATTGCCTGTATGTCGAGGCCGGAAGCCTTCTTGAGAAGAGCCTGCGTCTGTGCGCCATACTTCCCCACGATGCCAATGTAGTAGCGACGCGCCTCGCAATCCCAGCCTTCGGGATCCGTCACGTCGTTTGCGCCGAACTTGCCGAACCCGTCTGCGGAGAAGAGAACCTTGTCCGCCACGTCGTACGAGACCATCACCTCGGGCCAATGCACCATCGGCGCGGCGACAAACGAAAGCTTGTGCCGCCCAAGCTCCAGCACGTCCCCTTCCTTCACGACAAGGCGCTTCGGGGCTATCGCCGCGCCAAAGAACTGCTCCATGAATCTGAACGCCTGCGCGGAAGCCACAACCGTCGTGCCGCCCCATTTCTCCAGCGCCATGGCTATGCATGCGGAATGGTCCGGCTCCATGTGGTGTATCACAAGATAGTCTGGGGCTTTGCCGCCAGACACCGCTTCTACGTTCTTCAGCCATTCCCCGCCAAAGCGGGAATCGACGGTATCCATCACTGCGGTCTTCGCGTCATTGATGAAGTAGCTGTTGTAAGCCATGCCGAGCGGCACGACGTACTGTCCCTCGAAAAGGTCGATCTCATGGTCGTTCACTCCGACATAGACGATGTCATCCGATATTTTCATGCCTCTACACCTCTACTATATATGCCAATCAAAACCCGCATATTATAGCATAGTGGGAGACAGGTAGATGGTAGATGGTAGTGGGTAGATGGTAGTGGGAATTTACGATTTTCGATTTGCGATTTACGATTGCATTGTGATATTTGATCATTTAAGGATTTGCCGTAGCGAAATATCCCCCGAACGAAGTGAGCCGCGCATGCGGTCGCTAGGGGGGGGCTCGCCGTCGTGGAATTAGCCATGTAGAAGTGTAGAAATGCAGGTTTTAGTTGTTAGTCCCCAAATCATTCAATACACAAATGGCTAAATGCAATCGAAATCGAAAATGAAGATTTGGTAGGGCGATTTCGATGAAATCGCCGCCAAGTTGGTAGTGGGTAGTTGGGCAACGTGAACGGGAGGGTCGTGCTTGTCGCGACCATTGTTTTACGCCCTACTTGAGATAGCGGACGACCGACTGCGCAAGCTTATACGCAAAGAGGGGCGGCACTGCGTTTCCAATCTGCGTGAACTGCTGCTCCTGAGTGCCAGAGAACTCGTACCAATCCGGAAAACTCTGCAGCCGCGCGGCTTCGCGCACGGAGAGCCGACGGCGACGGCCATCGTCAAGGCGAATCCGGTGCATGTCGCTGGTACATCCCGCGAGGTTACGACAGGTCAGCGTCCGCGCTGGCTCGTCGAGCCGCAAATCACGCGGGCGACTGCAATGCGACGCCTTTTCATACGCGGCGATGTAGCGATCCATTGAGG
>CAVJWR010000041.1:0-4963 GCA_963653155.1 Limosilactobacillus gorillae | reverse complement strand
GGTCAGGAATTCGGCATCGTCGGGAACCGTGGCGAGCTTGTCCGCAAGGGCCTCGCCAGACGTCACCTCATGAAAAGACTCCTCTGGGAACTTGAATCCGCCATGATGCCCGACGATCACAAGACGTTCGCGTCTCTGCGGCACGTCGTAGTTCGACATCCGAACGACCTTGTAATCCACCTGATAGCCCAATGACTGACACTGTTCGAGAACCGAACTGAAATACTGCTTGTCGAGTTCAGGCAAACCTTTGACGTTCTCGCACACCCAAATCTGCGGCTTGAGCTTGCGAATCGCCGCGATGTAGGCTGGAAATCCGTCGCGTGCGTCATCCTTTCCCTTGCGTTTTCCACGACGGCTGAATGGCTGACACGGCGGACCGCCCAGAACAATCTTGGCTTGTGGGTATTCCGTCTCTTCAGTCAGCTTTTCATTCCGGCACTCGGACTGAAGATTGGCCCGATACGTCTCGCAGCATTCGGGCTTCATCTCATAGCCAATAGTCTTTACGCCCGCACACTCGAAGCCAAGAGAAAGCCCACCACAACCAGCAAAAAGATCGATCGCAAGATAGGGATGACGTTTGGGGAGTTGAAGCGTCTCATTCAGAAAAGAGACCCAGCCATGCTCAACATGGGGAGCATTGAAGAGGGGGAGTTGTGTCGCTTTCTTTCCCATATCCTGATCATGTCGCGGAATTGTGCGGCCCCATAAACCTGTCGCCATTCAGGTGGATCATGTGGTCGGGATCCTCTGCAATCCATACATCCGTTTCCCAGGCGACCTGATCCGAAAACCTCTTGTATGCCCGTCTGTCAAGAAACGCCGTAATAAACACCTTTCCAGCCGTGACATTCGCCGTCATCTCATTGAGTTCAAGAATCCGAGCCGGAGACATCGGCCCGACGGACGTCACACATTCGACGAATACGACCCAGCGCTTCGCGGGAACGTAGAGCACAACATCAGGCATCTTGTCGTGGAGCGTGATGGCAAAACCAAGGCTCTGTAGGCCATCAACATCCTTGATCAGATCGCGCTTGGACGTGTCTCCTAGATAGAGGCACTTGAACTGACACAGAAAGCGAGGTGCAAACTCCTCGATTACCGCTTTCTGAAGTTGGTTGTGCGCCCCAGGCGAAAGAGCTCGCTCAATGCCGTCAACCGTTACCGCGACCTTGGAAACTCGCTTTCTTGAAGCAGAGATGTCTTTCAGCGTCTTGTGCACAGAGAGAAAGGAAGCCAGTTTCGCATCCCACAGCCCGCTCCCATACGATTGTACAAGCGACAGCGCCTCTGGCGTAACGCGATAGCGGTAGTTGGGAGAATTAGTCGCCATTCCATTGTCCTCAATGATCGCCGCCGTGCGAAAATGGTGCATGGCCTCCTTGCGAAAGGTCTCACGACTATTCTCCGCATACTTCGCACCTCGATAGCTCGTGCGCAGGAATGCCAACAAGTCATGGATGCGCGTCCATTCATTTGACGCAGATGACCACGATGTAGAGGCTGTAATCTTCAGGAGCGCCAGAAGAGAATAGGCGCAAATATCACTTTGCTGCTTGGCGGACATGCCGAGCAGCTTCAGAATACTCTTGGCCTCCTGTTTTTTCGTCATCGGAAATCCAGCCCTCTTGCTTAAAATGACGTAAATATACCAAACTGTTTCGCTGGAATCAATCGCGTCCTACGCAGCTGGGCTACACGGCAATCCTGCAAAAGCGAAATATCCCCCGAACGAAGTGAGCCGCGCATGCGGTCGCTAGAGGGGTGCGGGTGCGCCTCGCCATCGTGGCGGCGATTTCATCGAAATCGCCCTACCAAAACCGGAACCTGTCTCCGTGGCGACGGCGCCTCGCCGTCGTGCGTGTACGGATGCCGTCGTGCGTTGCGCGAATCTACAATCTCTACACTTCTACACGGCCATCATTTTCCCACGACGGCGAGGGCGCCGTCGCCACAAATCGCCAAACACCCAAATGGCCAAATGCAATCGTAAATCGAAAAATCGTAAATCGTAAATACAATGGCCCTCGCCGTCGTGTGCGATGGTTCCGCAATGAGCCGAGCGAACTCATTTAAGCCTCAACAAATACGTCGCTCCGGCTGTGGTCTTGAATCGGAGCCGACCGAACTCGTCACGGTCGGTCGGGACAGGATTGCCTGCGGCATCGTACACTTTCCAGTCGCCGTGAACAAGGCAATCCTCCCCCTTCTCCGAACGGATCCGGAAATTGACGACACGCCCATCCTTCTGTGTGGCCTCAACGATGAACGCACCCTGTGCCCGCCATCCCTCAAAGCTGGCATCCATATCCTTCGGCCAACGCGGGAACACGTTTATCGCGCCGTCCCAACTCTGAAGCAGCATCTCCTGAAATGGGGCCATTACAGACAATGTCTCCGACCAGGCACCCGCTCTGCCATAGTTTTGTATCGCCATCGCCCATACGAGTCCGTTCGGATGGGTCCACTGGGCAAGAGCCCTGCGAAATTCGGCATATGTCTTTCCGGCAATGCAGCGGTTGCTTCTCGGCACGCCGATCTTCCAGATCGTCTGCAACCCTTCATACCACGTCTCGCCATTGCTCTGGCCTCGCGGCTTCAGGACTCCGTCCCAAACGTTCGTGTTGGCGGCATACGGCGATGCCCAACGCCGATGTTCGGGAGGGTTTACGAGCGTACAGTGCCATTCATAGTCCGTCGCCCGTGGATGGCGGGCGTAGTCGGATGGGAGGTTTTCGAGGCGATCCTGCCAATCGCGCCTAAGTCCTTCATCTACGCCAAGCACCTTCGACGCCTCAATTGCCGCATAAAGGCTGTGTCGGCAGTGGATCATTACCTGCCATCCATCGCAGAGCTTCATCGGATCACGCATGTCGGCCTCGCCGCAGATCGATGGGAACGCATGGTATTTGCCGTCCTTCAGCTGTTCCGGCAGCCCATCGCTCGGTGCCTTTTGCAGAAAATCGAGGTAGAAGAGCGCACAATCCCGGATGAACGGATATCCACGCTTCGCGAGCCAATCCCGATCCCGCGTGTACTGGTAGTACTCCCAGTAGCGGGTCATGAACCATCCGGTCATGTAGGCCATCCGTCCAAGCGGAATGCGTCCGGCAATGTCATCCGCAAGCTTCATTGGATAGCCCTCAAGCTGGATGAACACGCCACGCCCATGATAGTAGTCCTTCGCAATCTTGCGCCCTATGTCGGCGAAGAAATCACAGCAATCGAAGTATGCCGCAGCCTGTTCCAGATGGTTCGCCGTCAGGTCGCCCCAGTAGATCGCCTCCATGTTGTAGTTCGCATGGTAGTCGCCATGCCAGAGCGAGAAGTCATTGACAGTCGATGGCAGGAAGAGCCCCGGAGGCACGGTACCGCCCTTCAGCACGCAACGGCGGGCATGGTATGTCGCAAACCACAGGTCTTCGAGAAACCGATCCTGCGGAAAGGCGACGCGACTTCTCCAGTATGCGTTTGCCACCGCCTTTGCGGCCGCGACATATACGGCGTGGGCCTTGGGCCTTTTCGCGACAAGCGAAGCGTCGCGCGAGGTCTTTACGGTTACCGCCAGCTCCCCTGCGGCACCACCCTCGACGAGCTGTCCGAGGGCCAAGTATTCAAGCCATGCATCTCCACCCGGAAGCGAGCCTTCTGGAATCGCGCAACGGCCAAGTCCGTCCTGTGCGGAGTCAAGCGTCATCGTATATCGGAACCCGTCGGGGAACGTGAGATCGGGATAGAATCTCTGCTCGATCGCGCCCGCACGGCCATCCAAACGCACCTTGGGCGGAGGCAACGGCTCTACCGGCAAGGCCTTGGCACTGCGGAGGAAGCCACTGTGCCGCCCAATGATGTTGTAGCGGCTACCCCATTCGAGGAAGTCAGGATCCTTCCAGCGCCACAATTGGAACCACACGGGGATGCGCTTTTCGCGGCCTACATACGTATGGTCATTCCATCCGGACACCTTCCAGGCGAGCGAGAACACGTTCGACTCGGGATCCACGACGGCCTCGGCGACAATCGTGACGCCACCCGGCCAGTCGAGCGTAATCTCAAGACGTCCCTCTTCGATAAAGAGGCGCTGCGTCGTCTTCATGTATCCGGCAAGATCCGTCGGGAGACGCATGCGCAATTCGCCAACCGGCTTCGGACACGGGAACGCCGCACTACGAATCGGAGTTCTCGACTCTCCACCCAAAAGCTCCTGCATGCGCTTCTCGTCCCTAGTCCCTTTCGTCGCCTGAGACTTGGTGGATGGGCCATTTCCGCCGGAAGCCTGCCACCCTTCCTTCAATACGCCATCCCGGAACTCCTTTATCGATGCCGGACGCATACAGTCGTTCGTGAATACTCGGCGATCCCAGACATCCCCCTTGCCAAAGCGGAAGATTACCGCATTGGCATCCTGATAGGTCGAAACTGAAAGATCTCCATTGCCGAGAAGCAGTCCTTCCTCAGGAGCCAAGACAGGCCCCTCAATCACGCGAACGTGATCCGCACAGGCAATGCCTGCGCAGCCAAGCGCAAGCCAGGCAAATGCTATCGCTCTTTTCATTTCCAAACCTTTCATTTCCTATCGCACCACGATCCTGGTGCCAGGAGTGCCGAACCTGGCAATAAGATCGCCGCCACGGATACGCAACCTTGCACGCCTGCCATCCGGCATATCTACGAACACGGCAGAGGCAAGGTTCTCCCGTCCCTCGAATGCCTTTGCAGAGAGGATCTTTACGTCGAGGAACGCGCCGGCGGGCACCGGCAGATTGACGAACGTCACCCTCTGTCCAGGCACAATCCGAAACGTGCCGTTTACGGTAGGCCACGTGGTTGCCGCCGCGTCGGCCACAAGGGGATCAACCGTAAGCGTACCGTTTTCGACAGTGCCGCTTCCAGTGAGCGAAGACATCGTCAATTCCTTGCCGCAGAGGTCAAGCGTCGCGCCGTTTGAGACCTCCAC
>CAVJWR010000040.1:18884-26839 GCA_963653155.1 Limosilactobacillus gorillae | reverse complement strand
ATAGTGGGCGGTCCGAACAAGTGCTCGCGCATGACGGCGCAGTGGATGCGTTCGCAGCTCGAATCCCTGTTCGCGGCGCATGCCGCCGACAAATCGGCATCGCGTCCAGAGATGTGGGTGACGACGTCGCGCAGAACGCCGCCGGAGGTGGAGGCGGTGATAGACGCATTCCCGTTCGACTACAAGCTCCTGTACTCGAAGGATCACTTCAACCCGATCCCCGCGTTCGTGTCGCTCGCGTCGCACCTGTATGTGACTGCGGAATCCACGGGAATGCTTTCGGAGGCCTGCTCTTTCGGGAAGGCCACTGTGCACGTGATGGACAACCTGAATCCTGGGCGGCACAAGTTCCGCCGCTTCACGGAATCGTGCGCAAGGCTCGGCTCGAAGAAGGTCGATCTTGCGCCAGCATTCGCCGCCGCAAAGAAACTGCTTGCGCTATAGTCCAGCAGGATTGTTTCATTTGTCACATCCACTCAAGGCACCAAAATCATTCTGTGCCTTTGTGTCTCTGTGTTAAAAACCTATCCGCCATTTTTTTGTTTAACACAGAGACACGGAGCCACGAAGTCACAGAGAGTGAAGGTCTTGGTTTTTTTTGCCATGTAGAAGTGTAGAAATGTAGATGGCAGTGGGTAGATGGTAGGTTCTATGGGTCCATGCCTTGGCATGTCGTTACGGGCGCGAAAGAGCTGCACTCCCTGTTGGTGCCGGCTCAGAGCGCGAGGATGGCTTCGGCGAAAGCGCTGAGGTCGCGGAAGACGCCGGCGGCGTAATCGTCGAGCGAGGTCTTCTGCGCGTTCACGATGAAGACGCGTCCGCCGGCCTGCAGGGTGTAGCGCGGCAGGCTTGCGGCCGGGAAGACCGTGAGCGACGTGCCGAGGACAAGGAATACATCAGATTGCGTCGCGAGTTTCTGGGCGGACGCAAACGCCGTTTCTGGCAACGCCTCTCCGAAGAAGGTGATGTCCGGCTTGTAGGCACCGCCGCAGGCGCAACGCGGCACCTGTGCGGCGGCATCGTTCGGGAAGCGAGCCTTCAGGTCAGCGAGCATCTTCAGGATTTCGGCAAAGCTCTTCTCGTCGCCGCAGTGGCGGCAATGGTGGCGAATGGGTGAGCCATGCACTTCGTAGACGTGGGACGAGCCGGCCTTCTGGTGGAGCATGTCGATGTTCTGCGTCGCAATGCCCTTGAGGCGACCGATGTCCTCCAGGTGCCTGAGCGCACGATGGACAGGACCCGGACGGAAGCGGTCCAGCCCGTAGACGAGGTCTGTGCAGCCGCGATAGTAGATGGACGGATCGCGGTCGAACCAGTCGATGTCGAAGATGCGCTCGGCGTCCGGCTGGCGGTAAAGTCCTTCCGGTCCCCGGAAGTCGGGGATTCCGCAGAGGGTCGAGACGCCCGCGCCCGTCAAGCAGCCGACGCATCGTGCGCCCCGAATCGCGTCAAGGAGGCTTGTCATTGCATCTTCATTTCTCATGCGAGGATTATATCACAGTTGCTGTGCACAAGGCGTGTCCGCGTGATGCCGATGTAAGCCAAGCCCATCATTCTGCCGCGTCATGGGCAAGTGGAAAATGTGGTATAATCCGACCACATGAACTACGAAGAACTAAACAGGCGCTACGGCGCACCTGGACGTATCGTGTTTCGCGAGGATCCGCAGGGGATACCTGTGGCCGCTCTCGCCAACCAATATGGCAGCGCGGAGATATCGCTCTACGGAGCACAGGTGCTCTCGTATCGTCCGACAGGCAGTATGCAGGTGCTGTTCACGCCGCAGAACATCTCGTTTGGCCCAGACAAGGCAGACCACGGCGGCATCCCGGTGTGCTGGCCGTGGTTTGGAACGAATGGCCCCGAAGGATCGTATGGCCATGGCTTTGCGCGTCGGCGCCTGTGGCGTGTGGTGGGGTCGGAGTATTCCGAGGACATTACTGAGGTCACGCTTGCGCTTGACTGCAACGAAGAGACGAAGAAACTCTGGCCCTATGACTTCAAGCTTCAACTGAAGGTTTCCGTGTCGATGAAGCTGAACTTGGGGCTGAAGACCACCAATGTCGGCAATGTGCCGTTCGAGATAACCGAGGGCTTCCATCCGTATTTCCTTGTGCGGGACCGCGATGCCGTAACGGTTCGTGGCCTTGACGGATGCGCGTTCTGCGATGCCCGCAAATCGCGCACCGCAGATGCCGTATGGACGGGCGACTTGGCGTTCAACACCGAGTACGACCACGTGTTCACCGTAAAGAAGAGCGAATTCGCCATCATCGATCCGGGCTTGCGCCGCGCAATCGCCATCGCGAGCAGGGGCAACACCAAGCTTGTGTGCTGGAACCCAGGGGCGGTCGATCTGCCGAGCCGCAACATCAGCGGCGACGACTGGCGCAAGTTCGTGTGCGTTGAGCCGGCGACCCTCTTCAAGGAGGATTCGACGATAAGGATCGCCCCCGGTGAATCGCACGAGCTGCTGATGGCGGTCCAGTCAGTGCTTGAGAAGTAGCCCATCGTGAAGCACTCCGCGCTCATAATCACGTCTACGAGGCACTGCGCAACCGCGCAGGAGACGCTTCGCGTGCAGGATACGGTGTCGGCCCTGCGCCGTGCCGGATGGGTCGTGGACGTATTGACCTCAAGCGCGAACCCTATTCTGGCGGCCACGCTCGATCCTTCCGTGAGCGTGACCATCGTGCCTCGTCTGCCGTTCCTGAAGCGTCTGTTCCTTTTCCTGCGAGGCTTCGCCCTCGCGTCGAAGCGTGGCTATGCGGTGTTGCATGGAATTGACGATGGGGCGGATGTCGCGAGGGCGATCAGGCGCATGACTCTGCGCAAGTTCGCGTACATCGCGGAAGTCCATCATGCATGTGACATCCGATGCGGCACTGTCGCGCAGGCGGCGGCAGTCATCATCTCAAGGGAGAGTACCCTGTCGGAGTTCAGGGCGCCGCCGCCAATGGCCCGCGTATCCATTCTCCCAGAGCCTCATGCGGAACTCGCGGACAATGCGTTCACGGCGGCGGAATTCGCGTCCGCGCTTGACGGCATATACACGTATGTGCTTCGCAAACACCCGGAGATTGACGGATGAAGACGGGAACCTCTCGCGTTAGGCCCACTTCCCGCAGAAGGAGGCGCGGCGGGAAAAAGGTTGGCGTAGTGCGGCTCATTGCGCGTCGCTTCGCCATAGCGTCCATTGCGGCGGTTGCGCTTCTTTCGCTGCTCGGCGGATGGTTCGTGAGCCATCCGTGGCAGTGGCTTTCCGACAAGTGCGACGACTGGCCAAGCTTCATAACCACGCCCCTGTTCTATTTCGGCGACAGGGCGGTGATGCTCACGGACGGGCTTGGCTGGACGGGGCACGATGCGGTGTACGAATACGATGTGCCGCCGCCTTCCGGGAACGTGTTCTTTGCCGGAGCGCCGGTGCGTACCGGCTTCCCTGCGCCGAATGACGTGCAGATCTTCAATCGCGGCGACTTCGTGATCGGGTGGTCTCCATCGCTGAGGCATCCGCTTTGGGTCGCGTACCATGTTCCGGCGGAGAAGGCATATGAAGCCGGCAAGAGGCCAAGTTTCCGTGCAGATCCGGCGGTGGCTGGATCGCCTTCGGCGGGCGAATACAAGAAGTCGGGATATGACCGTGGACACATGGCCCCGAACTATGCGATAGCCACCCGCTTTGGCACGGAGGCGCAGAAGAAGACATTCTACATGTCAAATGTGGCTCCACAGAAGCCTGGGCTGAATCGCGGCCCATGGCGTGAAATGGAGCATCGAATAGCCGATCTGTGGACTGCGAAATATGGCGAGATATGGGTAATCGTAGGATGTGTTCCAGGAGACGAGCGATTGTCTTCCGGCGTGGATGCTCCAGTGGCTTTCTGGCAGGTCATCGTGGCTCAGACCGATGACGGGGTGCGTGCGCTTGCCGTGTATATGCCGCAGAACATTCCGTACTCTGCATTCCCGGTACACAACATAGTCACGATTGACGAACTTGAGCATCGTACCGGCCTTGATTTCTTCCCGGACCTTCCGGGCTTCCTTGAGAAGCCGCTTGAGTCGGATCTTCCCACGCGCCTGTGGCCCGTGCGCCTCCTGGACATATTCCGCCTTATCCTTGTCCGGTTTCGGTAGTGTTCACGCACAGCGGTCGCAACAAGTTGCGACCCTCCCGCGCTTTACGCATTTCACGGAAATGTGTCCACATTCTGAAGCCTACATTTCTACACTTCTACACGGCCATTCTTTCTGGCGTTGTTGAGGCGTTTCTTCTTGAAAAAAAAAATGCTTATGGTATTATTGGGTCAATTACACCAAACAGGAGGTTTCATTTTATGGGACGCATCATCTTTGTTGTTGCGGCAACGGCATTGTCCATGGTTTCCATGGCGGTAGAGACGAATACGTACTACACCGTGACGGTAGACGGTGGCACATATGATTCTCCCGTGACGCTCGATTCCGTAAACGTAACCGTGGAGACGGTTGGTGAACCTGCCTCAGAAAGGCCGTTCTCGGAAGTCTGCGCAGATTTTGGGGCTGCTCCGGCGATCTTCCGCAAGCGTGGGAAGGGGTGGATGATGTCATCAACCAAGATGGCGGAGTTCACCGGTGAAATCCGGATTGAGGAGGGCGCATTCATGGTGAACACGAATCTCATGACAGGTCCGCTCGACCTCGCGACTGCACCGACTGTCGTCGTCTCGAACGGAGCTTCGTTCGCGCTTGCGGCTACGGCCGAGACGTGCCCATCCGCTGGCGGATACGATGGCCCGAACCTGCACCTGATGAACGGATTCCGTCTGTCCGGCGAAGGCGTGGACGGCTATGGTGCGATAGTGAACCTGCTCGGGGATACGCAGTGGTACCTCTTTTTCGGCACATGGTCGCTTGACGGCGACACGCTACTTTCCGGAAGAAGTTCCAAACGGTATGACGTCTATGGTGAGCCGTTCATATACCTGAATGGACATACCATGACGGTGAAGCGCATGGATGGAATGCCGTGGTGGAGCCTATGCCTCGGTTCTGCGCAGGTCTGCGATGGGCATGTGGTGGTGGACAGCGCCGGCCTGCTGGTGCAGGGTGGGCATCGTGCCGGCTACTCAGTCTGGCGTGGCGATGAGCGCAACACCCTCATCATAACGAACCAGGCTGCGCTAATCTTCTACAACAATTTCGTGTCAATCCCGTGGAGCGTCAGGTTCTGCGAAGGCACATCGTTCACAAGCGGAGGAAACGCAACGGAGAAATTCCATAGCGATGTCGGGTATACGAATGTCTGCAATTACCTGTCTGGCCCGGCAATCATTGATGGGCGCGTAAGCCTGCTCGGAAGATATGCCTATGCGGGATTCACGATCCCGTGGATATCGTCAGGGGATGGGGCCATCAATGTGGGGAGCGCATGGCTTAACCTCGTCTCTCCAAGCCGCGACTATCTTGGGGCGATCTCCATAGATTCATGGAACTCCACCTATGGTGAGCGGTGGCCGGCTGGACTTGCGCTGTATTCGCCTGGCGCGTATGACGAGAATGCGAGTGGGGTGACGCTTACGAATGCGGAGGTACGGCTCATGACGGATGAGAGGTACTGCCTCCCTGCGGTGGCCTTCAACGTGTCTTCGGGCACGAATTTCGCCTTTAGCGGCGGAGGATACGGGAACACGTGCGCTTCGCTGAGGAAGGATGGCGGCGGCACGCTTGATCTTTTGTCGAACGTATCCATCACCGGAAGGTTCGAGCTTGCGGAGGGGACCCTGCGTTTCAGTCCCATGAGGAAATACTACTCTACGATGGGCGGACTCTGGAAGTGCATGGTTCCGCAGGATGATAGGGACGCGGAAAAGCCTAGTGCCAATCACCGCCCGTTCATGAATTTTGGTGATACGTCGTACTATTCAAACGAAGTCGCCATCTGCTGCGACCTGCTGAAGACCCCTACATACCCGCCATGGGAGAAGTATACCTCCGTCGCATGGGGCGGATATGTATGGAACCGTTCGCCGACGAACGAGATGTGGCGTTTCGCCGCATCCATATGCGGATATTCGCGCCTCTATATAGATGGGGAGATGGTAATCGTCACCGACGACAATCAGAACGTATTGTTTGCCAATGTGATGATGGCTCCCGGTTGCCATGAGTTCCTGTTCAAGGTGAACCCCCGTGGCTACAACCATCCCGGTTCGGCACTCCAGCCAAGCAAGAACCTTGATTGGAAGGCCGGTACGCCGGGCCTGATGGTGAGCAAGACCTCGGCCACCAGCACGAACAGTGACGATTTTGTGTTCCTTGAGGATTACTGCTCGTACACGAACATCAGCGCGGGAGGCACTGGCTACATCTTCACGCGCGACACGAGAGACATAGGAGAATTCGATCCGGCTGCGTTGGCGGAACTTAGCGCCATGGAGCGGCCTGTGGAGAGCATTGTCTGCAATCCGGGGACGGCCATTGATCTGGGCGACGGCAACGAGACGCCGCTATTCGTAGGCACCCTTGAGGGCGTGACGGCGGTCAGGAACGGCGGCATGACTATAGGGAAGTCGTGGAAGCTCGACGCGGATCGTCTCAAGGCGGGCGGCACCCTTTCCGTAGAGGGGACGCTTGCGTTTGCCGATGACTGCACGCTTGATTGGGAGGATCTGTCGCTTTTGCCGCGTACAAACGACTATGTGATCGCCGTTGCGGCTGGCGGCATTGATGGATTGCCGATCTGGAATCCGGCGGAGGGGACGCATAACAGCCGCTGGCATCTTGCCAAGGAAAAGAATGTCGATGGGAACGATGCCCTGACGTTCCGTTGGCGAGCCGGCATGATCGTGATTATGCGTTAGCATTTGCAGAAACGACGGCGAGGGCGTACCCCTCTAGCGACCGCATACGCAGCTCACTTCGTTCGGGGGATATTTCGCTACGGACGCAATGAATTGCGTCCATCCTGTCTTTGCGGCGATTTCATCGAAATCGCCCTACCAATGCAATCGTAAATCGCAAATCGAAAATCGTAAATTCCCCTTTGCGCTTTGTGTGCGTGGAGGGGGATTGACTGCATACCCGTAATGTTGTATACTGCGCACCCCGTTGGCATCAAAGGATGCATGTCATTTGCATTGCGACTGTAGCTCAATTGGATAGAGCGTTGGCCTCCGAAGCCGAAGGTTGCTGGTTCGATCCCAGTCAGTCGCACCAATGTCCATGGAAGATTTGCTCGCCGATGTTTGCTGAGGTATGCTGAAAAATGAAGTTGATCCTTGCCTCGAAATCGCCTCGCAGGGCGAAGATACTGTCCGATCTCGGATTGTCCTTTGAGATTGCGCCTACGGACGCCGAAGAGATATCCATACATGACGATCCTCGGCGTACGGTGTCCGAGAACGCATTGCGCAAGCTTGTGGCCTGCAGGGCCAAACATCCCGATGCCGCCGTCATCGCCGCAGACACGATCGTATGGTTCGGTGGACGGATATACGGCAAACCGCATGACCTTGACGAGGCAAGGCGTTTTCTCAGGGAACTTTCGGGGAACGTCCATAGCGTGTTTACCGGTGTGACCTGCTGTGAACCGGGACAGGAACCCAAGACGGAAGTGGTGGAGTCGAAGGTGAAATTCAGGGATCTGTCTGACGAACTGATTGACCAGTACGTGAAAACCGTCAATCCCATCGACAGGGCTGGCGCCTACGACATCGATGATTTTGGCAAGATAGTAGTCGAGTCGTTCGAGGGAAGCTACGAGAACATCATGGGACTGCCTGTCGAGCCGATAGTGAAAATGCTGCCCCTAACGACTTTTGTGCTATAATGTCCGCAAAAGAAAGGATGATGGCAATATGCTGAATACACTGGTTCTTGCGGCGGCAATCTCGCTTAACGGCAGCTGGGAATTCCGCTTTGAGGAGGAGAAGCCTTGTCCGCAGGTCGCGGGCTCTTCGTTTGAGGCAACT
>CAVJWR010000040.1:17257-18874 GCA_963653155.1 Limosilactobacillus gorillae | reverse complement strand
CTTCACGCTTGACCGCAATGTCGAGAATGCTTGGCTGGTCGTTGACGGACTTGGCCTCTACGGCAGATTCTGGGTAGATGGGCGCGAGATCGGCACTGACGACCTTCCGTGGAGCAAGGTGAGGTTGCCGATGGGATCGCTGTCAGCCGGGGAGCATACGGTCGTTGCCGCAGTGGACAATCGGTTCGACTGGAGCTACCAGAAGCTTGTCCGCACATACTACGATTTCCATTTCTGGGGCGGATTTTTCCATGGAGTGTCCGTTGAGACGGATGGTCGTACGTTGTTTGTACGCACTCGCGACTACAGGACTGGCGAGGTCGAGATCGAGGCCGTAGATTTCGCTTCTGCCGATTTCGACGCCGATCTGGTGTTTGACGGCAAGAATGCCGTGAAGGCGTCATTCAGGAATGGCAGGGCAATGGTGAAGGTACCATCCTTCAGGCTCTGGTCTCCAGAGAAGCCCAACCTGCACACCGTTTCCGTGAAGGTCGATGGCGGCGAGGCGTGTTCTGTGCGCTTCGGCATCAGGACGATCGAGGCCCGCAATCGCGGATTCTACCTTAATGGTGAACGCATTTTCATAAAGGGCGCAAACAGGCACGACCAACAGCTGCAGCTCGGTGCGTCAACCCCAGAGGGGATCATGCTTACGGACATCCAGAACCTCAAGGCAATGGGCGGCAATTTCTTCCGGGGCGCCCACTACCCACAGTCGCAGAGGTTCCTCGACCTGTGCGACGAGTATGGCGTGATGGTGTGGGAAGAGTCCCTTGGCTGGGGGAATGGACAGGGATACACGAAGCAGAACGGCATCAACGAGCTTGAGGATCCGGATTTCATCGGAAAGCAGGTCGAGCAGACTCGGCTCATGGTCAGGAACAGCTTCAACCATCCGTCGGTGATAATCTTCGCGTTCCTGAATGAGCAGAATTCGACATTGCCTGCCGCAAAGGCGTTGACCGACAAGCTGATATCGACGATCCGCGCGGAGGATTCGGGGCGGCTCGTCACCTTTGCCTGCAACAGGATCACGGGCGACATCTGCAACGAGAATACCGACATCATCGCGTTCAACACATATCCGGGTACGATCAACGGATATCCCGGCGGGCACGACGAACTCAAGGACAAGATATTCAACATGAAGGATCATGGCATACATTGGGCCGCCAGGCATTTCCGCGAGAAGTATCCTGAAAAGACGATAATGGTCTCAGAGATAGGCGTGGCCGGAACCTACGGAGCGTTTGATCCGTCTGCGGTATTCCGCACCGAGGAGTTCCAGTCCGAACACAACGGCATAGTGGCCGAAGCGGTGTATTCGAGCGAGGATATAGCCGGCATTTCCTATTGGCAGTTCTTCGATACGCGCACGTGCGGACGCGAATGCTTCGGCGACGGAAAGAAGCCTTACGCGATGAGCCATGCCGGACTATACAATTGGTGCCGCCAGCCAAAGCGGACGGTTGGCGAAATCGCCAAGTGGTTCAAGGATGCCGTTCCAGCAAACATGAAGATGCGGTGAAGCCATTCCGCTTCCGCTGACCCATTCGGGCGAAGGATGCTCTTCCCCATCCTGACGGTGGCGGATGCGCTCACATCTCATGGCACCTA
>CAVJWR010000040.1:0-17232 GCA_963653155.1 Limosilactobacillus gorillae | reverse complement strand
GTATAATATTCCGACATGAAAACGGAAATACTGCCTTCGCTTCTTGCGGCGGACTTCGGGCGGCTTGCCGACGAGATCAGGAGAGCTGAAGCGTCCGGGGCGGAAGCATTGCATCTTGACATAATGGACGCGCATTTCGTGCCGAATCTCTCGTTCGGTCCGGATGTCGTCGCGTTGGCGAACAGGATCGCTCCGGGCTTCTACCGAAATGTGCATCTCATGATGACTCGTCCGGATCTCTATATTGAGGCCTTTGCGAAAGCCGGCGCACAGACGATCCAGATACATGTAGAGGCCGACTGCGACATACACGCCCAACTGAAGCGCATACGCGGAATGGGGCTCAGGAATGCCGTGGCCATCAATCCGGAGACGCCGGTAGGGCGCATATTCCCGTATCTTGGAGAGGTGGACGAGGTTCTGGTCATGACTGTGCATCCCGGCTATGGCGGGCAGAAGTTCATCGAAGATTGCCTGCCGAAGGTGTCCGAGCTGCGTAGGCTCGTGCCGTCGCTCGACATAATGGTCGATGGAGGCATAAACGCCGAGACAGCGGTGCTGGCGGCGAAGGCGGGCGCGAACCAGTTTGTCGCCGGTTCATACCTGTTCAGGCAGAAGGACATGAAAGCGGCCGTAGAATCCATGCGCAAGGAGGCATCATGGTGAAGAGGCGCGGAGAGCCGAACGAGAAGCGCATATCGGCGCTTGTGAAGTCGCTCCTGATGGAGCTTGGCGAGGATGTGGAGAGGGAAGGTCTCAAGAAGACGCCTGAACGCGTTGCGAAATCCCTGATATACCTTACGCGGGGGTATCGGCAGAATGTGAAGGCCGTCGTGAACGGCGCATACTTCACGAGCGGCACGAACCACATGGTGATACTGAAGGGCATCGAGCTGTATTCGATGTGCGAACATCACATGCTTCCGTTCTACGGATCGTGCGCGATAGGGTACATCTCCAAGGGTAAGGTGCTTGGGGTATCCAAGCTGGCCCGCATAGTGGACATGTACGCGAGGCGGCTTCAGATACAGGAACGCCTCACGGAGCAGATCGCAGGCGAAATAATGAATGAGGCCAAGGCGGAGGGCGTTGGAGTGGTCATTCGCGCAAAGCACCTGTGCATGATGATGCGCGGAGTGGAGAAGCAGAACTCCGAAATGGTCACGTCGGCGGTTCTCGGATCGTTCCGCGCCGATGAGCGAGTCCGCGCGGAGTTCCTGTCGCTCGTCAACGGGTAGATGCCGCTTTCACGGGTCAAAGGTTTTCAGAAAAAGAGGGGAATAGGTTTACATGGCAAACAGATTGACGCCGCTTTTCATTGTGATAAGCGCACCTTCGGGGTGCGGAAAGTCCACGCTCATCGACATGCTTCTTCAGGAGTATCACGACCTGCAGTATTCGATATCCTGCACGACACGCCCCATCCGGGGCGAAGAGGAAGATGGCATAGACTACTATTTCATGAAGGTGGAACGGTTCAGGGAACTTATTGCGGAGAATGCATTCCTTGAATACGCCGAAGTCCACGGGAACTACTACGGAACGCTGAAGCGTCCGGTGGAAGAGGTGCTTGCCGAGGGGAACTCCATGATCCTCGACATCGATGTGGCTGGGGCAGAGAAGGTGCGCAATTACGTGAAAGGCCTTCCCGTTACTGACCCGCTCCGCGTAGGGTACATGGATATCTTCATCAACCCGCCTGACATGCAGTCGCTCCGTGAACGCCTTGAGCATCGTGGAACCGATTCCGCCGAGGTGATAGAGCGTCGCCTCGCCAATGCAGAAGGCGAAATGGCGAGGGCGCACGAATACATGTATCAGGTGACAAACGACGATCTCGGCATGGCATACCGCAAGCTGTGCGACCTGATAGACGTAAAGTCCGGGCGCATGTAAACCGATTGGGGAAATGCAATGAAGGTCGTATTGGGCGTTACCGGATCGATTGCGGCGTACAAGGCGTGCGAGCTTGTGAGGCTGCTCGTCAAGGACGGCTGCGATGTGCGGGTGGTGATGACGGCGGCGGCCAGGGAGTTCGTGACGCCGCTTACGTTCCAGACACTGTCGCGGAATCCCGTAGGCATCGACCAGTTTGCGCTCCCCGAACGTTGGCAGCCGGAGCACATAGCGCTTGCGCAGGCAGATGCCGTTGTGGTCGCACCGGCTACCGCGAACGTGATCGCGAAGATGGCGTGCGGAATCGCCGATGACCTGCTCACGTCCACCATCCTCGCGACAAAGGCCCCCGTGATTGTTGCTCCGGCGATGAATTCGGGGATGTGGGAGAACGTGGTGACGCAGGAAAATCTCGGCAAGCTGCGGAGCCGTGGCGTGATCGTGGTGCCGCCCGCCGATGGCGAGCTCGCGTGCGGCACTTCGGGACGTGGCCGGATGGCGGACGTTTCCGGGATATTGGCGGCCATCCGCAAAGCCGCTTCATGATATAATACCGAACTTATGGAAGAATCAGCCCTATCTAACGTACGCAACATCGGCATCGTGGCCCATATCGATGCCGGCAAGACCACAACCACAGAGCGCATCCTCTTCTACACCGGCAAGATACACAAGCATGGCGATGTGCATGACGGCAACACCACCACGGATTTCATGGTGCAGGAGCGCGAGCGTGGAATCACAATCCAGTCCGCTGCCATCTCGTGCGAGTGGAAGGGCCATTCCATCAACATCATCGACACGCCGGGACATGTTGACTTCACGATGGAGGTGGAGCGTTCGCTCCGGGTGCTTGACGGCGCGGTGTGCGTGTTCTGCGCCGTGGGCGGCGTACAGCCGCAGTCCGAAACGGTGTGGCGGCAGGCGGACCACTATTCCGTGCCTCGCATCGCGTTCGTCAACAAGATGGATCGCATGGGCGCGAATTTCACGCGCGTCGTGGATGAGCTGCGCGATAAGCTGAAGGCGAATGCCGTGCCGCTTGAACTGCCGATAGGCAAGGAGGATGGCTTCGTAGGCGTAGTTGACCTGATCGAGATGAAGGGGATAGTCTACGACGAGAAGACCGACGGCAAGCAATTCACGGTCGGCGACGTGCCTGCCGAGATGAAGGACGATGCGGAACTCGCCAGGGCGGAGCTGTGCGAAAGGGTCGCCGATCTCGACGAAGGGGTGATGGAGCCGTACCTTGAGAACGGCGACCTCACGGCAGACGAGCTTAAGGGGGCGATACGCCGTCTCGTCGTGGCCAACAGGATGGTGCCTGTCCTGTGCGGCACGTCACTCCGGGACAAGGGCATACAGCCGCTTCTTGACGCAGTGGCGTGGTACCTTCCGAGCCCGAAGGATCGGCCTCCGGTGAAGGCCACCGACCTCAAGAGCGGCGAGCCAGTAACGCGTCAACAGAAGGATGGTGAACTTCTCACGTCGCTCGTATTCAAGATCGCGACCGATCCGTTTGTCGGGCGGCTCTTCTTCGTGCGCGTCTATGGCGGTATCCTCAAGAAGGGGGCGAACGTGTTCAATCCCCGCACACGCAAGCGCGAACGGGTGATGAAGATAGTGAGGCTTTTCGCCGACGACCAGATTGAGGTAGATCAGCTTTCAGCCGGCGACATAGGCGCACTTGTCGGCCTCAAGGAGGCCACCACGGGCGACACGCTCTGCGCGGAAATGAAGCCATGCTACCTGGAGCGGATCACCGCCCCGCAGCCGGTGATGTTCCTTGCCATTGAGCCGAAATCGGGCGGAGACAAGGATAAGCTCGTGGAATCCATGAAGGCATTGGCAGCCGAGGATCCCACATGCCAGTTCCGTGAAGACGAAGAGACCGGCCAGACGATCCTTTCCGGCATGGGCGAACTCCATCTGGAGATTCTTGTGGATCGGCTGAAGCGCGAGTTCAAGGTTGCCGCGAATGTCGGCAAGCCGATGGTCTCATACGCGGAAACCGTGATGCAGCCTACGGTGAAGCCGTTTACCTTCGACCGCGAGATCGGCGGCAAACGCCACGCAGTCACGCTTACGGTTGAGGTCAAGCCGCTTGAGCGCGGTGCGGGCCGCAAGGTGTCGCTATCCCGCGACGTCAAGAATGCCTTGCCGGATCACCATTTGGAGGATACGCTTGAGCAGGGGCTGATGGATGGCATAATGACGGGCGTGCTTGCCCGCTATCCGATGACAGACATCGAGGCGTCGGTCGTAGGCATCGAGATGGTTGATCCTGAGGTTTCCGACGAGATAGCCATTCGCGGCGCGGCGGTCATGGGGTTCCGCGAGACGGCTCTCGCGGCGTCGCCGGAATTCCTTGAGCCGATAATGAAGCTTGAGATAACGACCCCTCCAGAATCCGTGGGAGAGATATTGGGCGACCTCAATATGCGCCGTGGCACGATCTTGGACATGACCCAGCGGGACGATATGCAGATAGTGCATGCCCGCGTTCCGATGGCGCAGATGTTCGGATATGCCACCGCGATACGTTCCCTCACGAAGGGGCGGGCCTCATATTCGATGGAGCCGAGCGACTTTGCCCTTGTGCCGAAGAGCGTACACGAGCATTTGCTTGCGCTGTGATGGTAGTTGGTAGGTTTTAGTTGGTAGTTGGTAGATGGTAGTGGGTAGAAAGAAGTGTAGCCATCGCCACATGTGTGGTTTACAATGATTTGAAAGGAGAAAAGGAATGATGAGAATCTACGGAATGACACTGCTGTTGGCCATGGTGTTGGCTTCGCTTGCCCAGGCCGCCTCGATGACTACGCCATGGGGCGACAGGGTTACGGCGGAGAATGCGTGGAGAGAGTATCCGCGTCCGCAGATGGTGCGATCCAACTGGACTTGCCTCAATGGACAGTGGGACTATGCCGTCACTTCCGTGACCAACACGCCAGGCAGGCCATCGGTGTGGGACGGCAAGATACTTGTGCCGTTCGCGCTTGAGTCGAAGCTGTCTGGCGTTGGTAAGCTCCTTGAGCCCGACCAGTTCCTTTGGTATACGCGCACGATCGACTGCAAAAAGCGTCCGGGCGAGCGCATCCTTCTGCATTTCGGCGCGGTGGATTTCCGCACAATGGTGTTCATCGGGCACGACGAGGTGACTGGCATGCCGCATGAGGGCGGACAGAATCCGTTTACGCTCGACATCACGGACTTCGTGAAGGATGGCGCAAACGAGCTTACGATCTGCGTGTGGGATCCCACAGAAGACTTCGTAAACTCTCGCGGCAAGCAGAGCTTCGACCCGAAGGGATGCTTCTACACGCGCGTTTCCGGGATATGGCAGACGGTGTGGATGGAGAACGTGCCGGAGACATACATCGAAGGCTACACGGTCGAAACCGACATCGATGCGGGGACGGCAACCCTCAGGTTCAATGTCCGCAGCCCTAAATTCAACAGGCCTGAGGTCGAAGTCTCTGTGGCTGGCGTAAAGGCTACGAGCGTGAACGGTTCAGTCATGATCAAGATGCCGAAGGGCTTTAGGCTGTGGAGCCCAGAGGAACCGAACCTCTACGATTTTGTCGCATGGTGCGGCAATGACAGCGTGAACGGGTATTTCGGAATGCGCAAGTTCGCCAAGGGGAAGGATAAGGATGGCGTGCTTCGTTTCTTCCTCAACAATCGTCCATACTACGTGATGGCGACGCTCGACCAGGGATGGTGGCCGGACGGGCTCCTCACGCCGCCTTCCGATGAGGCGATGGCCTTCGATATCCAGACGCTCAAGGACTGTGGCTTCAACATGATGCGCAAGCACATCAAGGTTGAACCGCTCCGCTACTATCATCTCTGCGACAAGATGGGGCTTCTCGTCATTCAGGATCTGCCGAGCGGCGCACACAACTGGAAATCTCCGCTTGAGGCGAAGACCACTGCCCGCTATCGGCTTCAGCGCAGGGAGCAGATGGAGATGATGGATGCCCTTCAGGCGGTGCCTTCCATCGTGATGTGGTGTCCGTACAACGAGGGATGGACCCAGCCAGGTGAATTCCTGACGCATTCGATGCTTGATTTCGTCCGTCGCCACGACACGACCCGTCTGGTGAATGGCCCCTCCGGCTGTTGGGACTGGGAGGGTGGCCACCTCCTGCCGACGGGATGGGTCAAGTGGGACAAACGCGTGACTACGGCGCACAAGCCTGCCGGGGTGTGCGAAGCCGCCGATGCGGTCGATGCCCACATATATCGCGGCCCGGAGATGCTTGCCGTGAACGACAGGCGCATTTCATTCCTGGGCGAGTTTGGCGGATTGGGACACCCGGTGGAGGGCCATTTGTGGAAGACCAAGCAGGACGGAAAGGGAAACTGGGGATATGGCGGCATCAAGGATACCGCAACGCGTGAGGGGCTTGAGAAAACCTATCTTGGACTTATGGACAAGCTTGCTCCACTTGTCGAAAAAGGCCTCGCCGGCAGCGTGTACACGCAGACGACAGATGTGGAGATCGAAATCAACGGTCTCATGACTTATGACCGTCGGATCTTGAAGTTCAACCCAGCTGTCCTGAAGGCGGCGCACGAGAAGATCATAGGGATCGTCAAGTGACCCACTCGCGCATTGGCGCTGCGTTGCTGTCCGCCAGCGAGACCTTGAAGCGTTTGCGGTAGGCGGTGCGCAGGGCGTTGGCGGTGCGGTAGCCGCATGCGGCAGCGATAGCCTTCAGCGGCAGGGCGCGGTTCCGCATGAGCGTCTTCGCCCGTTCAAGCCGCACATCGGTAATGGCGGCCTTGATCGTGATGCCTGTCGTCTGCCGGAACCGGATCTCGGCCAGACGGCGGGAGCATCCCATTTCGGCGGCGATGTCCTCGACCGTGAGTCCGTCTGCGGCCCGGTTGTGGATGGTGTGGAGCGCCCGTTTCACCTTTATGCTGAACCCGGATGTGTCCTGCCGTGTGCGCGTGGATCCGCGATGGATGACGCCGAGAGTCCCGTAGCGGCGGCATACCCCGTTGAGTTTCGTGGACTTAAGCCGGGCGCAAAGGAGGTCTGCGGCCTCCCATCCGCCGCGCTCAAAGTCGGTAAGGATGCTCGACAGGCGTGGTCGCGATGATTCGCAAAGGCTCGCTATGTTGTCTATGCCGAGAACGGCAACGTCGCCCGGAACGTGCCAGCCGTTCAGTTCCGCGATGCTGAGTACATCGTAAGCCGTGCGGTCGTTGGCGGCGAATATGCTGACGGGCCGGGGCAACTTGCGAAGCCAGCGTTCAAGCGACCGCGTGTCGCCATGCGGTCGCCGCCGTGCCGCATAGACGTGGCAAGTGTGCCCATGGAGGCGTATGGCGTTCGCGAATGCCATACCTCTCTCGTTCGACCACTTTGATGCAGTGCCGTCTCCGACGAATGCGTAGCCGGAGCGGTCGCCCTGGATGAGCGTATGCGCGGCGAGCCTGCCGCCCTCTGCGTAGTCCTGGATTACATCGAGACCCTGCCCGCCTGATGGTCTGGATCTATCCACGTATACGGTCGGGATGCGGGCGAAGTTTTTCGCGGAGAGGGAGCGTGCCTCGCTCCACGCGAAGACGATGCAGCCGAGTGGCTTCCAGAAGGCGATTAGCCGACGGAGCGAGGACGGGTTGATCGCATAGTCGATGATCCGCTCTTGGTAGTCGTTCCCGAAGCGCCGCCGGATGCCGGCAAGCGATTCGGAATAGAGACGGGCGTCTTCCGGCAACAGCACTAAGATGTTGTTCATGGAGGACAGTATATCAGAAATTCTGTTTCGCGTTTTTGAATACATATTGATTCGCATTTTTGCACGGCGGTGTTGTACAATATTCTGCAAATAAACATCCCTGTCAAGCTTAGGAGTGCAGACCATGTGTCAGTCGTCAATGATGCCAATCATTTCATTTGCCGTAGCGGCAATCGCGTGCATGAATGCGCACGGTGTCACCTACACCTACTGGAACGGCCCTGAATGTGGGGACTGGTGGAGCGAGGCGAACTGGACGGCTGGCGTTCCCAAGGGGAGCGATCTCGTGCCGAGGTTCTCCAAAGCGTTGTCGGCCGACGTCGGTTCGATGATCTCGATTACCAATGCCGCCGCAATCGATTGCCCGTATATGCTCTTTACGGATGGCGAATGGACGCTTCGCCTCCGTGGGACGCTGTCGCTGCCAAATGCGAGTTCGGACAACCGTACGGTATTGGTTGAGTCCAATGCCAAGTTGACGGTCGAGGGTGGCGTGCTTGAAGACATGTCCTTTTGCGCGACGACAGGCACGGGTGGTGGATGCTCGTCCGTTGAGCTAAGGAATGTCGTGACGCGTGGACTATACACGCTTAGGCGTGGCGGTAGCGACGCGGATTCGCCTGACACGTACACGATCGACGGTGGAGTGCATCGTATCCGCACATGGTATCCGCGTCTCTACGACAACATGGTAGTGAAGGGCGGCATCGTCAGTTTCGGCAGCATCCACGGCTACGACCGTTACGGCGAGGGCAAGGACACTCGCCAGCGGACGGCACTTGAGGTTTCCGGTGGACGAGTCGTCATCGACGGGACTGATGCGGAGATAGCCAGCGGTTCTGTCGGCATCTTGGCGCGTGATCGCGGTGTCGTAGATGTCACGGTCGGCGGAAATCAGGTTTGGCTGGCGAATGGTTCGACGGATGGGAAACACAATGTTGACGTGAGTTGGAAGGTTCAGGACAAGGCGCTCTTCCGGGCGGCAGGGCCGTATGTGGTCAACGGCACGTCGACGGGACGCGTCGAAGTCGTTGGCGGCCGCTTCGTGATGACGAGTTCGTTCGCGAACTGGGCTGGTTCAGTTGCCGGACGCCATTCGAGCATATTGCTGGACGGCGGCACACTGGATTTCGATTTCGCCACAGCCGGTTCTCTGCAGGGCACGAAGACCGATGTCGCCGGAACGGCGCATCGGCTCATTGCGGGCGTGAATGGCGCACGTCTGCGCAACCGCAACAACGTGACCGTCACGATCGGCAACGAAGGGTTCGTGTCGGCTGATGGCGGTACGGGTGGCGTGACTTTCGACGGGCGCGGCCTTTTTGCGTTGACGGGTGCGAGCGCCTACAATGGCGACATGACAGTGCGCGGTTGCGTCCAGCCCGGCGTGACGACGGGGGCTTTTGGCACGAAAGGGGTGACGTTGCGAGACGGCGGTACGCTATCCGTGAACCTCGCCTCGACGGCATTGCCGCCGCTGACGTTCGCGAATGGAGCGCAGATCAGGCTCGCGAACACAGATGCGAACCTGACGGCCCCGTCTATCACAGGAGCAGACGCTTCCGTGCTGGCGATCGTTTCACCCGCTTCGCGCGAAACGTTTGGCGCGACGGACGCGCATTCTGTCCAAAGTGACGCTACGCCAGCGGTGGATGCGCTCGGACTGCCGACGATGCCGGTTGTGTCCGTAACGAAGGAATCCGGCAACAGCGCGGCGGAACTGCACCTGTTGACGTATGATGCCGAGACGAAGCGCTTTCGGGCGGCATCCTATACGGATGGCATATATGGCGGGGAGAATGCGATTGCCTACATCTACAAGGGTAGTGTCGAGATGACAGGCCAGACGGTTGGCGCACTGGTCGTCAACGGGGGACTCGTAAGCGGCACGGGGAAGATCGGTTCAGGATCGGGCAACGCCTATCTCGTTCTCCTGTCCCATTCCAACAGTGGCTATCAGGGACAGCTGACGGGTGCGGGATCCATCGATTTTGGCGGCGCACGCGGCTACGTCCTGAGCGGAGCTGGCGTAAACGGCGTCATAGGCTGCGGCGTGAACGGATATCTGAACGGCACTGGCGGCATCGTCTTCTATGCAATGGACAACGGCGGGACAATCCTCCATCGTGCGCAATCCTACACGGGTGGCACCAAAGTTCTGGGCGGCACGGTCGAACTGAAGGGGAGTGGCGACCATGTTGGTGCATTCGGTGGTGGCGATGTCGAGGTGCTGGGCGGCGAATACACGGGCGGCAGCGTCCGCTTCAATCTGGCATACGCGACGCATGCGCAGGACATTAGTATCTCCGGCTTTGGCGCGAGAACGGATACAAAGACTGGCGCACTTGATTTCAGGGCAGACACGACGCTGACGGGACAGATCACACTCGTCAACGACGCGATGATCTGTGCGTCCACCGACGTGACGGGCACGTTCGCGAAGCCGATTGCCGGCACTGGGGACCTTTATCTCGGCGGCGAAGGAACGCTCGTCGTGCCAGGTGTCGACATTGCGGGCGACCTGCATGTCGAAGGCAACGTCACAACGACGGGCGCACTGCTTACTGGCGAACGCTTCCTCTTCGTGGATGGAACGCTTACGTTCGAGAACGATGTCGACATCACGGTAGATGCGAAGGTGTTGGGTTCAGGTAGGATCGTGCTGGCGGGCACGGGCAAGGTCGAGTTCGCCGACCTTTCGGTATTCGATGGCACGGTTGATCTTGCGGGACGGGACGCGGCTATCGGGGCGATATTCGGCGTCCCCACGATTACGAATTCGTCCGAGACGGCGGCGACGCTGACGGTGGCGGGCGCGACGAATGCCGCCTACTTCGGCTCGATTGGCGAAGGCGTCAATCTGGATATAGGCGGAACCTTCCAGCTTGGGACGACGGCGGAACTGCCGACATCGGCGGAGATTTCCCTTGCGGGCGGCGAGTTTGCATTGTGGAGGCCGACGACCGTCGGCATGCTTTCAGGCACGGGACGCGTCTCTGGCGATGTGCTGACCGTGACTGGTTCGACCACAGGTCTGCCGGTGCAGTCTGCCGAGACCGATCTGGCGATATCATTTGATTTCTATCCGTCGCTCACGTCAATCACAGGGAACTGGCGTCTCAAGCCAGTTGGCACAGGGGCGGCGCTTGTGTGGCGGCGTGGCACGATAGTTGTCGTAAGATAAGGAACGAGGCAAATGATGCGCAAAATACTTCCCCTACTTGCTGTCTCCTGTGCGACAGGCTTGACGGCCGCCGCACCGCATGTCCTGAAGATGGACATGCCGGTCTCCGAGCCGGAAGAGGGTTTTGTTCTCGGCAATGGCGACCTGTCGGTGTGTGCGTACCTGACGGCAGATACGGTTGTATTCCGATTCGGCAAGGGAGACGTGTGGGATCGCCGCATCGAGAGGGAGCGTGATCCTGATCCAATTACGATCAAGGAATATACGGACATCGCGCTCGGGCGCAAGCCGGCGGGAGACTTCATCCGACGTTCGCATGGCGTCGGCCAGGCCTATCCGATGCCGAAGCCGGTTGGCGAGTTCAAGCTGCACATACCGTCCAACCTGCCGGGATCCCCGAAGTGGAGGCAACAACTCTTTCTGGAGGAAGGGAAGATTGACATCACGGCCACTTGGGCGAACGGGGTTGAGGTGGAGATCGAGGCTACGGTTGATCCGGAGAAAAACGAGTTCGCCTGCACGTGGAAATGCTCTGGCTGGAATGAGGAGACTCGTGTGGGACGCGGCGAGCCTCCAGTGTGGTACTCGCTTGAGCGCGAAGCGGATCCAGTGGTGTCCTCGTTCCGTAGCGAAGTGGCGTCCGTCGGCTTCTCAAACGCGGCACGATCCTATCCCGATGCGCAGCCGCTGCCGCCACCCGTGGCGATAATCGATGCTACGAATGCGCTCTACTGCATCGATCAGGATTTCTATCCAGACCGACTTTTCCCGGACGGCTTCAAATGCCGTCTACAGCTCTGCGTCGGCAAGGACTGGGGACGTGTGCTTCCAGTGGAGGCTGGGCCTCAACGCGCGATGATGCACTTTTTTGGATGGAGCCGAGACGTATCCGGTTCGGCTGTCGTGAAGGTGACGACTACACGCGACGTCCAGCGCGGTGCGTCATGGCCGACATATGCGAAACCGAGGCCATTCAGGGAGTATCTTGCCCGTGCCAAGGCGGCAGCCGAGGCGTATTGGGCGAAAAGCTCGGTTTCGTTCCCGGACGATCCGTCCCTCGAAGATCTCTGGTACTCGACCTACCACCTTCGACGGTGCTTCCTGCGGGGAGGCACGGTGCCGCCCGGACTCTTCCATCCGTGTTCGCTCAGGCACTATTCACATTGGCACGGCGACTATCACGCGAACTACAACCTTGAGTCGATCTACTGGGGCGAATTTACCGCCAACCGCTGCGAACAGGCGGAGGCGTTCTTCGATGCGGTGGACTACTACATTCCTGTCGGGCGGATCATCGCCGAGAAGTACTACGGGTGCCGTGGCGTGTTTATCAAGCTTGAGGGGTTCCCGGCCCTCTGCGACGACGACTACAATGGCCGCATCACGCTTGGCCGCATGGCGTACATGACAGGATGGTTCGCGAGCCGCTATTGGGAATACTACACGTTCACGCGGGACCGGGATTGGCTCGCGAAGCGAGGATATCCGTTCATCCGCGAATGTGCGCTCTTCTACCTTGATTTTCTCAAGAAGGCTCCGCATCCCGATCTGCCGCCGAACCTCAAGGATGGCAAATACCATATCTTCCCGTCCATCGCCGGCGAGTCTTCCCTCGGCAAGGATCCGATGCGGCTCTGTGACCAGTGGAGTCCAGTGGCGTACGCTCGCCACGCGCTCTACATCGCAGCCGAAGCGGCGCGGACGCTGGGCGTTGACGCTGATCTCGTCCGGGATTGGACGGATCGCTACGAGAACATGGCGGGCGCGAGCTCTGGCGCGAAGGGCTACCTCAAGCACTGTCTGCTCGCGTCCTCTCCCGAATATGGTGGCGCACCCCAGCCCTATGTGAAGCCGGGTGTGTGGGACGGCAAGCCGCTCAAGCATGATGATCGCGACTTCTGGTACTTCGGTCTCGCGATCCGCGACTGGCTTGGGCGTCTGCGCCAGAACCGGTTCCTTCCGGCGCGCGACTATCCGCGCTACCGTTCGCTCTTGGAGAAGTGGCGGAGGCCAAACGGTTCCGTGCGGGCGATGAGCGTAGCGCATTACGGGCGTACCGGCGGATGGACCGAGACGCTGTCGTGCATGGCGCCTGTGCAGGAAATGGCCATGCAGAGCTGGGATGGCGCGATCCGCCTATTCCCGCTTTGGCCGACAGACCGGGCCATCTCATTCCGCGACTGGCGTGCCGTGGGTGCGTTCCTCGTTTCGGCCTCGTTTGCGGATGGAGCGATAGGCGACGTTTCGGTCCGTTCGGAGAAGGGGGAGGCTTGCCTTGTCCACGGCGACTGGAAAGTGTACGACTCCGTAGGCAATCCCGTTCCGACCGACCGCGACGAGTTCGGACGTCTCCGTTTCAAGACCACAGCTGGGGCGACGTATTCGCTGAAGGGGATGTGACGCAGGGTGGTATTGACAAACAAAAAAAAAACATATACTACAAAGCAATTTGTCGTAAAGCCAAGAAAGGAGTTGTTGTGGAAGAGAACTTTTCGCGTATGGTGTCCGTGGCAATGGCTGTGTTCGCAACCAGCTTGGTCCGGTGCGAAGGGCTTGTGGTTGCGGATGAGTTTCAGATCCGCCAGATGTCCGACGCGACGATTGTCGCGGATGCATCCGATGATGTGGGCGGAACGTATCCCGCTGGGGCGCCGCAACCTTATTTCTGGTTTGACGCGAATGATACGGCTGGCTGGATCTTCACGAACGATGCGGACAACGTGACATGCGTCCACACCATTCCCTCCAAGGTAGGTTCAAAGCTTGCCGGCCTACGCTGGCTTTCTACCGATGTGCGGTCCGCGTCTGCGCCAGGGGCAACCGATGGCGACGAGTGGTATGGGTGGTGGGCGACAGACAAGGCAGACTGTACGGATGTCTACTTGCCGCGTCCGCCTGTCTATCGTACGGACGATGATGGGCTTGCCGGTGGCCGTTGCGTAGATTTCCTTGCGTATGGTTCACGTCGTGCGCTCGTGTTCAATTCCGTGGCTGATGAAGGATGCGAGGCCGCATCCAATTCACTCAAGCGCATCGGCACCGTTATTGCCGTCTACGGTTCGCAAAATGGCGGCGGCTGGTTCCTCGGCGGAGGCGGCGACGGATCGTTCATCCGTTGGCATCGGGCATCGAGCGATACGGGGAAGGAGGCTTCTTTCATGAACCCCGTATTGCGCAACATGGGCAATTCCTGGGCGCTTAACGGCATCCTGCGCCATGACGGGCTTCCAACTTCGCCTGAGACGGTTGGCTTCAACGGCGGGTGGGAGGTGCTATCTTGGATATTCACGTCGCCGGATGGCATGACTCACGGCCCGGGCATCGGCGATGGACGTGGCTATGGTTGGCAACGGACTGGCGGACAGCGGATCGCCGAGATGATTTTCTACGATTCAGTCCTGTCGCTTGAGGATGTGGAGAGTGTTGAGGCATATCTCCAGAAAAAATGGTTTGGACGCAATTTGACAGGTCGCGGCGGCGATGTGCGTGTTGGACGGCTTGTGTCGTCTACGACGGAAAACAACGCCTACACGGATGGCACCACGACCGAACTTTCCGTTGGCGAAGGCGAGGCCATGTCGGTCGGAGCCCTGACTGGTGGACGCGGAGCGCATTCGAGAATCCGCAAGACAGGGGCGGGCACACTCCGCATTGGAGAGGCGCATGGCTATGGCGGTATGCTTGATCTTGCCGGCGGTACTCTCGACTACTTTGCGCCACGTGCGATTCCGTCGGCGGAAGGGCTTCCGCGTGATTGCTTTGCGCATTTTGACGCTTCGGAGGCAAGTGCGCTAAACACCTATCAGGATGATGGCGACGATACGCTTTGGTTCAACGGCCTTGCGAACCTTGAGCCGACGACGATAAACGGCAAGCGGTTTTACCTCAACAACTACCAGAGCCGTCGTGGCTGGTTGCTGAAGGATTATCCGTCCAAGGGCCTCAATGTGATCGACCTTGGGGACATAAGCCAGTACTCCGGGCGATATCTACTGTTCACTACCGAAGAGCCGTCCGATGGGCATGACGTCACGACGGATACAGCCTTGCAGGGAGTCACTACGATGATAGCCGTGTTCCATGCGCGGGGCACAGGGCCGAACTTCGGAAATGCGGCGATGCTTGAGCGGTCCGGCGGCTTGGCGCCATATCGTGCCTGGTATGATATCGGGATTCTCAAGCCGGATGTCTGCGATACGGCACGAGGCCTTACGGCAACGAATGGCGTAGTCTACATAAACGGGTTGCGGGTTGATCCGACAGGAGGGCTGATGTCTCCCGGATTTCAGGTTGTGGCGATCCAGACGCCAGGTGCCTCCATAAAGCGCATTGGCGTAAACAAGGACAACCAGTTCATGGGAGGGTTTCGGCTTGGAGAGCTGTTCGTCTACAGGCGTCCGCTATGCGAGACCGAGATAAAGGATGTCTCGGCATACCTGCTCAATAAATGGATGGGACGCATTGCACCCGGCTATGTCGGGGGCGAGGTGCGTGACCGTGTGGCGGCTGACGTCCGCTCTGTAGAGGTATCCGGCGAGACTGCGGTTGCCGTAGCGGATGGACGCTCCGTCCGGGTCGGTTCGCTTGGCGGCGATGCTGCGCTTGTGAAGACTGGAGATGGTTCGCTCGACATAGGAGTCGTGACGTGTGCGGTTTCGGTCGTCGGGGGCAGATTGACGGTTTCAGGGCCGCTTTCGTCTGCATCGGATTGCGAGCTTGCCGCAGATCCGCTCATGCATTTCGATCCGAACAACCGTGCGCACCAGCTGATTCGGCAGTCGGAAGAAGGCAATGAATACGTAGGCGTCTGGGAAGACGAGGTGAGGGTACATGCGTTAAGCGCATGGAGCGAGGCCCGCAGCCCGTGGCTGGCGGATGATGCGGCTTCGACGAACAGATGCCTCGATTTCGGGGAGTGCGGGGCGGGGCGTCCCTACATGTTCTTCGATTCGCCGATTGATTCGGCACGTGCCATATACGTCATCTGGCGTCCGAAGGACAACGCGACTCTCGCGCAGATGTTGGGCACGACGAAGCTTCCGTCCGGCCTTGATGCACAGTATGACATCCTTGACCAGTTGCGCGGAGAGAAGAAGGTCGGAGACGAATATCCCCTGTTCCGCGACAGCAGCTACAGCCCTATGGCATCGGGCGAAATATGGACGAACGGGGTAAGGGCGACTCGATGGGCGGTTCCATCGACGAATTCATTCGAACTAATCGAGGTCCATGCCGCTGTGCCGGCCCATTTCTCCGCGATCGCGTGCGATCGCAGCATTGACCACCGCTATGGCGGTTCCTCGTTTGGCGACATCCTTGTCTATGACAGGCCACTTACGGAGCGCGAGAAGGTCGCCACGCGCAACTACCTTATGAGGAAGTGGTTCAATGCCGCGCCCCAGCCACTTCCGGAAGTGGCGACGCCGACGAACGGCATTTCCTCGTTGCACGTTGCGGAAGCTGCATCGGTGACACTGGCGGCGCCCACGGCGGTCGGAACTGTCACAGGGGCTGGTAGGCTTGACGTGTCGGCGGATTCTACGGTAGGCGACCTTGGCGCATTCACTGGCGCGGTATCCGTGGCCCAGGGCGCATCGCTGATGTTGCCGCGCGGTACGCCGAAGGCCAAGCCGCTTCTCGTTACGGAAGGGCGAATTGCGCACTTCGACATGTCAGACGATTCCACGTTGACGCTTGAGGACAGGGGAAGCTACATTGGCGTATCTGAATGGCGGTCAAAGCTGAATGACGGGGTCAAGGCGGTCTGCGGCGCAAAATACTTCTCGGACAAGGGTGATAGCCTGCCGGTCTATAGGCCGGATTCGCTGAATGGCAAGGCGACGATGCTGATGTACTCCGGCGGCACAAGTTTCATGCTGTTCGAGAATGCGCAAGGCGTCACGAATGACTTGACGGGCATACGCACTGTCTTTTGGGTGTTTGGCACAGTGAATGGCCGCAAGGGAGGATTCCTGCTTGGTGGGGGCTTGGCACACGGCGGACATTTTTGGCATCGTGGCGGGAGCGGCGCGGGAGCCTATGACGCTTCCGATCCGCTTACCTGCGGCAGTGCGGCTTCCTTTGTGCGGGATGGCCGATGGTGGAAGGACGGCTTCCCGGTTGACGCCAATGGCGTTGGACTTGATGCGGACAGTTGGCATTACCTCTGTTTCCTGCCGAAGGAAGGCGAGACGAGTTCAGGTTGCGCAACAGGCTTCGCGTTCGACGGGCGGATACTTGCCGAACAGTGGGACGAGTTCAGGCACCGTACCGGCAATCAGAATCTGGCGGAAGTCATACTATACGACCGCATCCTCACGGAAGAGGAACGGTTGTCTACGGAGGCATACCTTGCGATCAAGTGGGGTCTTGCGATGTCCGCCGAAGTGGCTTGCGATG
>CAVJWR010000039.1:13059-27157 GCA_963653155.1 Limosilactobacillus gorillae | reverse complement strand
CTTGGGCAACTCTCTGGGCGTGTTCCAGGCATCCATGCGAAGCCGTATCCGGGCACATTTGCCGGTTCGCCGAATGACAGGCAGAATTGGCCGTCCATCATTGCCGCCGCCCGTGCGGCCGGCACGAAATGGCTGGTTGTGGAGTGTGAGCAGCGCAAGGCCACGTTTGACGACGTGAAGGCCAGCGCAACGTATTTCAAATCGCTTCTCGCCACCTATTAGTCCCCTCATGGCGAAATCTGTGTCGGATGGAAGACCATTGGCGATAAACCTGTTTTCGGGTTTGGTGCCAGTGGGTGTTGATGCCGTCAAATGATGCGGTTGGGATGCTCCCACAGCCCCATCCGATTTTGCTATAATTCGCACCCAAATGGCACAGACCCTCGATAACATACGCAACTTCTGCATAATAGCCCACGTAGACCACGGAAAGACGACGCTGTCCGACCGCATACTTGAATTGACGCATGCCGTCAGCGCACGGGAGCTCAAGGAACAGACCCTTGACGCAATGGATCTTGAGCGCGAACGCGGAATAACCATCAAGAGCCATCCGGTATCGATGGAATATATGGCGAAGGACGGCAAGACGTATCTCTTCAACCTGCTTGATACGCCGGGTCATGTGGACTTCGCCTATGAGGTATCCCGCTCGATGGGTGCGTGCGAGGGAGCGCTTCTCGTCGTGGATGCGGCGCAGGGGGTAGAGGCGCAGACTGTCGCCAATACATACTTTGCCCAGGACGCAAAGCTTGAGATAGTGCCGGTGCTGAACAAGGTGGATCTTCCCGGCGCGAATGTCCCTGAAGTATGCCGCGAAGTGGAGGATATACTTGCGATCCCGATGGATGATCCTCTTCTGGTGTCGGCAAAGACAGGTGTCGGATGCCCGGAAGTGCTTGAGGCGATCGTGAAGCGCATTCCGCCGCCGGTCACGGAGGGAAGCGATGCACCCTTGCGTGCGCTTGTGTTCGATTCCGTGTTCGACGAGTTCCGTGGCGTGATCACGTACGTGCGCGTTGTGGATGGAACAGTCAAAGCGGGGCAGAGCGTCACGTTCATGGCGTCTGGCGTCACCACTACGATCCATGAGACCGGCATATTCTCGCCGACGAAGAAGCCTGTGGCGCAGCTTTCTGCCGGACAGGTCGGATATCTTGTGGGGACGGTGAAGGATCCGAGCGAGATTAAGATTGGCGATACCGTCACAACGTCACGGCTTGGCGCGACGGAGCCGCTTCCGGGTTTCCACGACATACATCCGACGGTATTCTGCGGGATATATCCGATGTCCACGGACGAGTTCCCGAAGGTGGAGCAGGGGTTGGAGAAACTGCACCTGAACGACTCCGCGTTCACGTTCCACCACGAATCGTCGCTTGCCCTTGGTTTTGGCTTCCGCTGCGGATTTCTCGGACTGCTTCACATGGAGATCGTCCAGGAGCGGTTGCGCCGCGAGTTCGGGCTGGACATAATATCGACAAGCCCCGGAGTCGTCTACAAGCTGAAATTGCGCGACGGCACCGTCAAGGATCTCGACAATCCGCTCCAGATGCCGGATCCGAGCGCATACGATACGATATCGGAGCCAATTTTGAAGGCTCGCATAATCACGCCGTCCGAATCCATAGGGGACGTGATGCGCATAGTCATGGATCGTCGCGGCATGGTCGAGGGGACGGAGACGATGGACGCCAAGCGCGTGATGCTGCATTGCATGCTGCCGCTGAACGAGATACTGCTTGATTTCCACGATACGCTCAAAAGCGTCTCGCACGGTTATGCGTCGATGGACTACGAGCCGGCCGGGTATCAGGAAAGCGACATAGTGAAGATGGATATCCTGCTTAACGGCGAGACCGTTGACGCATTCGCGACGATGGTGCACAGGAGCAAGGCGAGGGCCCGTGGTGCGCAAATGTGCAAGGCCCTTGCGGATACGATACCTCCGCACCAGTTCAAGATTCCAGTACAGGCCGCAATCGGCAAGGAAATCATCGCTCGCGAGGATATACGCCCATTCCGCAAGGACGTGCTCGCGAAGCTCTATGGCGGCGACGTGACGCGCAAAATGAAGGTGCTTGAGAAGCAGAAGCGCGGCAAGGCCCGAATGAAGGAGTTCGGCCACGTCAATGTTCCGCAAAGCGCATTCATAGCGGTTCTCAAGGGAACCGTGAAGGAATCCTAAATGGTGCGGCGATGTGCGGTGCCCCCAGTTCCGTTCGCAAAGGCGTAGCCTGCATCCTTCTCAGCGCATTCGGCTTTGCGCTGATGGCGATGTTCGTTCGCCTCGCGGACGGTTGTGGCGGCAGTCCTCTGCCTGCTCCACAAAAGGCGTTTTTCCGGAATATTGTCGCGGCGGCCATTGCGGCATGGGTGTTCTTCAGGCGCAGGGACGCAATGGATTTAAGAAGGGCGATGCCTTGCCGAGGCAAAGATTGGGTCGATTTGTTCTTGAGGGCATTGTCTGGGACATGCGGCATATTCGCGAACTTCTATGCGATTTCCCACATTCCCGTTGGGGATGCCATGGCACTTAACAAGACAGCTCCTTTCTTCACGTTGCTTTTGAGCTGGGCGCTCATCGGCGAACGCATCACGTTGCGCCAGTCGCTTTGTGTGGCCGGGGCATTTGTCGGTGCGCTGCTTGTGGTGAAGCCTGGTGCTGAAGGCGCCTTTTCGGGTGCGGCTTTCATAGGACTGATGAGCGGATTCTGCGCCGGTGCCGCCTATGCCTTTCTGCACAAGCTGGGCAAGGCGGGCGTTGATGGCGCATTCATAATACTTTTCTTTTCCGTGTTTTCATGTGTGGCCAGCCTTCCGTTTCTGCTTTTGGGCTGTGTCCCGATGAACCTCATGCAGTTGGCAGCATTGCTTGGTGCCGGTGCCGGTGCCGCCATAGGGCAGTTCGGCATAACGTGGGCATATCGTTTTGCAGAACCTCGGCAGATTGCGGTATATGACTACATGGGCATAATATTTGCGGCGGCGCTTGGCTTCTTGGCGTTTGGACAAGTGCCGGACGCTTTGAGCTTCCTCGGATTCGCGGCAATCATATCCATGGGGTTTGTTCTGCATAGGTTTTAGCGTGGGGCGGCGATTTCATCGAAATCGCCCTACCATGGTGGGAAAATAAAAATTGATAAATGGCTATGCGAGTTACGATTGTATTTGAGAATTTGGTAGGGCGATTCGGTTGCAACAAGTGCGACCCTCCCGTGGGGGGCGATTTTGAAATTTGGTAGGGCGATTTCGATGAAATCGCCGCGCGATGGCGGGATTTTCGGTCGCAGAGGACTGCGACCCTCCCGCAGACACGATGGTAAATCATAAAATAACCAAATGGCTAAATGCAATCGTAAATCGAAAAATCGTAAATGATGATTTAGTGGGTAGGTTTTAGGTGTGATATAATTGCATGCAAGCAAGGAGGTTGAGGTAGTGAAGGGTATAGCGTTATTCTGCGCAATGATGGCTTTGGGGACTTTGTGTGCCGGAAATGTGGGGCCTGTGAAGGGATCGTTTGTCCAAAGGAAGATATTGCGGGATGTGGATGTCACTTTGACGAGTGAGGGTACGTGGTCGTTCGAGAAAGGACGGTCTTTCGTCTGGAACACGCTGCGCCCACTACCATCCGTGTTCGTGGCAACGCCCACGAACTACACGTTCACTGTCGGAGGCAGGACGGCTCGGCATGATTTGAAGATGCGCATCGAGGATGTCTCGCAGATATTCAGGATCAAGGAAATGAAGGAATTTGTGGAAAGGGTAGATGTCTCAAAGGAAAGTCCGCTGGTTTCTTCAGACGGAATCGATATTCCCCGGTCGCTGACCGTGCTTTTCAGGAATGGCGACAGATTGGAGATTGAGCTTAAGCTGTGAGTGCCATGGCCTTGCGCATCCTTAGGACGGTGTTTGTCGCTGCCGTGATAGCGGCGGGCGGAAGCCTGTTCTTCACGGCTCGCAATGGCGTGGAGAGCGACCTTCTTGCGCTCGCCGGATCATCGTCAAGCGGACTGATGGCGGCCTCGTCAGCGATGTCATCGCTCGGACGTTTCCTTGTAAGGGCAGATTCGGAGGATTCTGCGCGAATACGCCTTGAGTCGCTTGGGTTGTCGGAATTGCTTCGTCCATCTGGGCAGACCGCAGGCTTTTCCGATGCGCTAAAGGCCATAGCCCCGTATGCTCCGGGATTCCTGTCGCCCTCAACGAAAACGCTTCTTGAGCAGGGGAAGTATGCGGCAGTGCGTGACGCGGCGGTGGCTCGCCTTTTCTCGCCAATGCCTCCTGTTCTCCCGCTTGATGCCGATCCATTCCTCCTTTTCACCGACTATGTAATGGAGGCAGGGTCTCGAAATGGCGAATGGGTGGCGGTGAACGTACGCCTTTCGCCAGCGCAAGCCAGTTTGGCCCTCAAGGCTGTGAAAGGTTGCGATGATGTGCGGTGTGCCGGCGCCCCATTCCATGCCGCCATGGCCTCGGAACGGTCAAAGCGCGAGGTGAATGTTTTGTCGGTGATATCGCTCGTGTGCGTTGCGGTGTTCGGATGGGCGCTTACGCGCTCATTCAGGTTTGCCCCCGCCCTCATGTGCATTCTTCTCTCTTCATTCTGCGTGTCCACGGCAATGCTGTTTGCCGTGTTTGGCCGACCTCACGTGGTCACGTTTGTGTTTGGCACAACCTTGATAGGGTTGAGCGTGGATTACGTGTACCATTCGCTTGTCGCAAGAAGATCGATAGCGAAGCCCCTCGCCATCTCGTTTTTCAGCACGGCGGCATGCTTTGTTCCGCTGATGCTTTCCGACGTTGGGGCGATGAGGCAGATGGCCCTGTTTACGGTGGCGGGTCTGGCGACGGCATATGTGGCCGCCAATCTGTTTCTTCGTCCGGCGGGCATTGGCGAACTCCGTTGCGTCCACGGCTCATCGGAAGATTGCGGCGAGACGAACTCGCGTCGTCGCGCATTGGATAGGCTTGCCGTTGTCGTGGCCATGGCGCTGTTGCCGCATACCGTGGGGATGGTCGGCGTAAGGTGCGGATTCATCAAGGCATCCGGTCCTGTGGACATATCGAGATTCTACCGTCCGGACAAGTATATGGTCGAGGGGGAGCGTATCGCCTCCGGCATGACGGGTGGTGTAGGATTCATCCCGAGCGGCGGCGAACAGCGCGAGAACGCAAGGCTCGTGGCGAAGCTGTATGAGGCGGAAGGGGCAAGGTACTGCACCATGACTGGTCTTCCGAAGTCGCTGATCAAGCCGCCGGATGCCTGTTCTGCCTTTGATCCGAAGGGAGCGATAGAGTCGCTTTTCGGCCAATGGCTGAACGAGACGGATCGTCTTCTCTGGCTGTCGCTTGCGGTCCTTTTCGTGACGCTTCTTTTCGTATTCGGAAAGGGATGCATTGATTTTGTCGTTCCGATTGCAGCCGCATATTTCGCCACGGATGGGCTTCTCCGATGCATGGGAGAGTCGTTCAATTTCTTCGCGAGGATATGCTTCTTCCTGTTCGTCGGATTGGGTCTGGACTATTCCGTGTTCAGGTGGCATGGCGCAGACCGTCGTACGGCCAGTGCCATACGGTATTCTTTCCTTACGAGCCTCGTGGGGTTCGGTCTGCTTGGGTTCACCGATTTTGCGGTGACGCGGCTGATGGGGATTACACTTGCCTTTGGCCTTGCGACATCATATCTCGCGTCCAAGATGTGCGCCGGATTGTCCAGAACACTGTTCCGCGCAGATGGGCAAGGCGGCGATGGTCGGCACAATCCGGCGATGGCCGATAGGAGTGCCGATGGCGCAGCGTCAGGCACACAGGCGTGGCACGAACAGCGCGAGCAGTGCGCATCTCGGTTTTGGATGCAGTTCATGTGGTGGTCCTACGTCTGTTTCGGGAAGGCTTTCCAGAAGCTCATATTCCTTTTCGCAATGCCCGTGATATTCCTGTGCGCAAGGCCGGCCCGGTTGGCGTTGAAACGCTTTTACGTTGTGCTGTCGGAATATACGGGTAGGCAGGTGCGCCCAACGGCCTGGCGTCTCTTCCGCCACATCCTTGGCTTTGCCTGGGGAATAATGGACAAGACGGATGCCAGTACGCTGAAGAAGAACCTGCCTAGGATGACGGTACGGGATGATGAAGGGTGGCGTAGCTTCCGCGGAGTCATGGATTCGGGAAAGGGGGCGTTTGTGCTATGCACTCACATTGGCGTAATCGGGGTGCTTCCCGCATTGCCGGAGACGTTTGCCCGTCGGCAAGAACGCAGGTCTGCCGAGTGTGGCGTGGACTCGCCAATGCGCGTACCTAAAGTCCACGCCTTTCAGCAGATGGGACACGATGCGGTTTTCATGAAGGTTTTCATGAGGCATTTCGATCGTTCCAAGATTGAACTTCATGCCGTGGAGGATATCGGCGTGGAGACGGCAGTATCGATGCAGGAGGCGATTGCGAGGGGCGAATTGGTGATAATGGCCGGAGACCGTACGAGTGCCGGGTCGAAAAGCGTCTTGCGCCACAGGTTCCTTGGACGGGAATGCCTTTGGCCCAAGGGTGCATTCCGGTTCGCTGAATTGATGGAGTCACCGATATTCGGGATAACCTGCGTGCGCACGGGATGGAACAGCTATGAGGTGCATGTGGCCAAGCTCGGATGCCAGTCTGCCGCGCGAGATTCCAGCACTGCGGCCTTGCTTGACGGCTACGTGGGTTTCCTTGAGGCGGAAGTGCAGGCGCATCCTGAGCAGTGGTACCAGTTTTACGACTTTTTCAAAAACGATGCGCACAAGTAGAGATTGCGTCGCCACCCCGGCTTCAATGAGGATTCAGGGCCTCATGATTCGTGGAATCAAAGTATGGTATAATCACAAACTCAGAATGGTTTTCCATGGAGGAATTGACATGAAATCCCTGTTTGCAGGCTTGATGGCGGTGGCGGCGTCTGCCGCTTCATGCGCTACGTTTCCGCTTGAGTGGAATGCCTCATACCGCACCGATGTGCCGTATGAGGTGGAGATACTGCCTTCACGGGTCGGTGCGGAATCGTTCAGGGTTAAGGCAGACGGAAAGTATCTGAAGGTGGATCAATTCGCCGGCAAGGCTCCTGGCTCGGTTGCGCTCCGCTTCAACGTCCCTCGCGGTACGAAATCGCTTGTCTGCGAAACGGAGAAGCGCAGCAAGCCGCTGTGCGATTCATCAAAGATCGACAATCTCTTCGCAGGGGCGTTGGATCCGTCGAACATCGGGAAATGGCGTCTTGGCGGCGGCATTCGCGCTTCCGTGATCGATGGCGGCATATGCTTTCGTGGGACGGATGTCAAACCCGGTGGCCGGTATGTCAGGTACACCGTGGATGTGCCTGAAGGTCTTGCCGGGATGCCGGTCATGCAGGAGATGGACCTTAGGAGTACCGCGAAACTGGTGTGGGGCGGCAAGGCGCACATACGGCAGCTTGACGCAAAAGGGAACGCATTGCCGGAGTCTGTGGCGGATGTACGTTGGACTTCCCATATGCGTCCGCCGCAAAAGCTCGCCTCGTATCGTGATGAGGGGCACATACACCCGGAGGCGAAAAAGCTGATGGTTGAACTTGAACTCCGTACGCTTGGGGCGACGTACGACGATTATGGGCAGAAGATATCAGACAAGTCCGTATGTCTGCCGTCGCTTGAGGTCACGCGCCTTGCGGTACGCCCCGCAGAACGTCTGCCGTTCCCGAAATGGAACGATTCATTCTTCGGCGATGGCGTCAGCGGAAAGTCCGGCGACACGTCCATGCGCTTGGGCGGCAAAGACGGGAAGGCGATGTTCTATCAGCTTACGTCGCGCGGCTCTTGGACGGAATCAGTACAGTTCCGGGATGAGTCTGCCAGGTATTTCCCAGCCGGGGCCGGCACCGTGGAGGCGTGGTTCAAGCCTGATTGGGCGGCAGTCGAATCCAACGGAAAGGCAAAGGGAGCGCAAGCCCGTCCAGTGGTGCTGTTCGAGGCGTATCAAGGATATCGGGCGGCTCAACTGCTTCAGGGGCAGGGCGTGATGATGCAGCTTAGATATCGTCCTGACGAGAAGTCGCTTTCGTTGGACATGAAAGACTGGAACGGACACTCGTACGGCAAGACATGGAAAGGAAAGGAATTCGAGATCCCCGATGCGGCTTGGTCTCACGTCGCGCTGCAATGGACGCCCAAAGGCGTGGCGCAGGTATACGTAAACGGTTCGCTCAAGGCGTCGCTGCCCATACCTGAATACGAGGCGATTCCGATAGGCGACGAAAGCATCAAGAACGTAAACGACCTTTGGGCGATGGAGTTCTACCTTGGCTCTACGTGCGTTTCGACGCGCCTGCGTAGCGAAGTGTCGAAGGATTGGCCACTGTTTGAAGGCTGCGCAGACAATCTCAGGGTGTCTTCCGGATGCAGGTACGGCGGCGATTTCGTCCCGTCGAAGGAATTCAAGGTGGATTCCGATACGCGGGCGCTGTTTACGTTCGACCGCTCCTTCGATGGCGTTTCCGGAGGAGGGTTTGGATTCATCCCCGCATCGATCCTTTCCCTCGTGGATCGCGTGGATCACAAGCTTGTGGTTGACGGCAAGCCGATGCAGTACTATCCGGCCGAGAACCTGCCGGAAAACGACCCCGCAAAGGTGCTGAACATAATAAACTATCCGGTCATGCCGAAGGTTTCGGAGTACCGTTCGTCAAGGAAGCTGCTCACGAAGACTGCCACGCTTGCGGCGGGGGACAAGATGCAGCTCTCATGCGGGGAAACGGCCTATCCCGAATGGGTGGAGTTTGAGAACACGTCCAAGTCGGATCAGGTTCTGTATCCGATACTCGTCGGAAAGGGCAAGCTTGACCCCCGGTCATTTGGGGATCTTGCGGACTCGCTGGCGATAGGCGACATGTCCGACAAGGATAAGGCGAACAGGGTGTTCCAGTACGTGCTGTCCGCTTCCGATTACTTCATGAACCATCAGCTTTGCTTCACGGCCGGAGTGGATGCGCCGCATTCCGCGTGCTATGAGGCGATGATAATGCTGAACAGCTACTGCGGATTCGAGTGCGGGCCGCTGAACAATCTCACAGCAAACCTGTTCGCGACAGTCGCGAGGTGCCCTGCGGCGCAGACAGGCGGCTATGGGCACAGTTTCGAGGAGGTGTTCTTCGACGGCAAGAACCACATCTACGACCTTTCCGCGCAGAAGTTCTTTCCCGCAATGGACAACGAGACGGCTTCGTACCTCAAGGAAGCTGGCGATCAGCCCGGAATATTCAACCGGATCGGTTCGGAATCCGACCACTTCATACGCAAGTCCACTCGCGGGCACAGGGCACAGGATCCTTCGTATCAGGAGCGCGTCGCGATGGTGCTCAATCCGGGCGAACGTTTCCGGGTGTGGTACTCCAACAACGGCAGGATGAACAATCTCCAGACATGGCGCAAGTCAGGCGTGTACGGCAGCACGGGACTCAGCCTTGACGAGTACAACTTTGCGGCGGTGGCCGGCGCTGACGAGAGCAAGAGCTGGATCAAGCGTATCGACCGCATATTCCCGCACTACTCGACGGGCGTGATAACCTTCGATGGGGTGCCGTCGGAGAAAAGCCCTGCGCTTGAGCGTGTTGAACCCGATTCGTTCTGCTACAGGGTGTGTTGCTGCTACCCGATCGTGTGGGGCGAATATGCCGCCTGGCGCAAGGATGGAAGCGCCATCGGCCTTGAGCTGTCCACCGATTTCGGAAAGACATTCCGTCCAATACCCATGGGCAAGGATGGCGTGAGCCGCCTTGAGTATCGCGTGAAGGGCCGGCACGACTATCTGCTCAGGGTAAAGGCGCCCCTTGCCGATGTGGCGCGACTTCTTGCCCGCACGGATGGAGAGGTGAATCCACGCACGTATCCAGGCTGGGTTGAGGCAGGGGACAATGAGTTGACATTCAAGGCCGAGCGCGGGGTGAACGCAAAGGTGACTGTCGCGTGGTCCGAGCCTTCCAAGGAGATCGTCATATCGGGTGGCGCGTATTCGGGGACGATACCCGGCAGGGAACGCCAGTTGACGCTTGTCGATCCGTCCACGCCGTTGGCGCTCGACGTGTCTGGCGTTTCGGAGGACGCGAATGTGAAGTGTTTCGGCAAGTTGAAGGCGACACTGTCGGGCGGCAAACTGACGCTTGCGTACGATGCCGCCAGTCCGCTTGCGATGATGCGAGGTGACGACCTTGAGGCCTGGTATGCGAGCGGCGATCCAGCCGCGCCGAAACGTTCCGAATTTCCGACTGTCGCCGGCGTGGAGATATCCGATCATGGGTCTGTGAAACGGCTCACCGTGATTGTCTCGCCGAATGCCCGACTTCTGATGTCCAAGGATGCCGTGCTGAAGTCCGGCGCGGAGCTTAAGGCGGCAGATGCTGGTTCCGTCCAGGATCGCATATGGTTCACGTCTGGCTCTGGCATCGCGACGTTCCCGTTCCCGAAGCTTCCGGCGGGGAAGTATGCCGTATTTGCCCTGGCGCGCTTTGCGAGCCATCCTGAAAGCAGACAATGCTCCGTGGACATCGTGAACCCCACCCCGGATGGTAATGGAGGCGAGAAGTCGTTCACGGTGGCGAGATACATCAACGGCAATGAGGATTACCTCAAGGCCAACTATGCGCACAAGGGTGAACGTGCGAGATGGAAGTGGGATACTGTAAACCTCATCGGAAAACAGTATGGGCAGACAACGTATTCTGGATGGATCATCAGGGCGCTTGACTTCCCGGAAACCGATCACGTTGACATGAAGATTCCATGGAACAGCAAGGATGGCGTCGAGTTGGCGGCAGTGCTTCTACTCCCAGAACCGGATCTTGAGTGCCGGGCAGATTTGCGTAAAGTGCTTTTTGGACTGAATTGCGATCCATTTCTTGTGCGGTGAACATTATGGCTGATATTTGTGGTGATGCCGAATTCAAGGTGCTTCGGCAGGTTGAATGGAAATCAGGGCCGGATGGCGCGAGGCCGGATGTCTCGTTCCTTCCCATGCTTGAGCGACGTAGGCTCACTGCGGTTGAGCGTGCGGCCCTGCATGTGGCATGGAAGGTGTTCCATTGTGAAGAAGGGTCTGGCGGGAACCTTCCTCCAGCCAACGAGGTGCCTGTTGTGTTCTCGTCCCGTTGGGGCGAGATAGGCGTAACATACAAGCTCATGCGGCAAATGCATTTCGAAGGCGAAATGTCCCCGGCCGGCTTCTCTTCGTCGGTACACAATGCCGCCCCAGGTGCATGGTCTCTGTTTACTGGGAACAAGACCCCGTACACTGCGATAGCGGCACGGGACAGTTCTTATGAAATGGGACTCCTTGAGGCCAAGGCCCAGCTTGCGGCAGGTGCTTCGCACGTCCTGTACATATATGCCGAAGAGGCTACGCCCGAAGACTACTTGCCGTCATTTGAGAATCCAGTTGAGGCCCATTCGATCGCGATGCTGCTTGCAAGATCGCCCCAGACGGAAGGCTTGCGGTGAGATTCCTGCGAACGCTTCTGTGCTCCGCATTCTTCCTGGTGTTCGGCATAGGCGGGCTCCTGTTCTCGGCAGTGCTGTGCCTACCTTTGTCAAAGCCAACGATGCGGGCCATGCTTAGGGTGCAGTTCCGGTTTTTCGTATGGGCGGCCAAGGTGACGCGCCTTTTCGTGGTGGACGTGACCGATGGGGACAGGGCGGCATTCAGGTCTTTCCATGGCTCAGTGATAGTCGCGAACCACATCTCGCTCATCGACATCGTGATCCTTGTCTCGCTTGCCGGAGATTCGGTGTGCGTGACGAAAGGTGCCGTTGGCGGCAACCCGTTCCTTCGCATGATCGCCCGCAAGACGCTCATTGTCAATGAGGGGCCGGTTGAAGTGTTGAGGAAGGCCTGCCAATACCTTGCCGAGGGGGTTAACGTGATTGTATTCCCGGAGGGTACCCGCACCCCGGCGGATGCGCCTCTGCATCGGTTCCAGAGGGGGGCGGCACATCTCGCGCTACGCACCGGTGCTCCCGTGGAGACTGTTTTCATAGAAAGCGAGCCGCCTGTTCTCGGTAAGCACCAGCCTTGGTGGGACGTAGGCGCGACGACAATCCGATATTCGTTTCGGCATCGCGGTCGGATCGGTGTCGAGGCCTTCCATGGGACGGACTACATCGAGGCGAGGAAGGCATCCTATGAATTGACGGAGGCCATGCGGAGGATGGTGTTTGAAGCATGACCGAGCCTAAGGCAAGCGTGATTGTGCCGTGCAGAAACGCGGCGGATACGGTGGCGGAAGCCATCTCTGGGATACTTGCGTCGCCTCTGCGTGAGATTGAGGTGTTGGCCATTGACGACGGATCGAGCGACGGCACGGCGGATGTCATTGAAGGGCTGTCGAGGCGCGATCCGCGAGTCAGGCTGCTTAAGAATGGCGGAAGCGGCGTTTCGTCCGCACGCAACGCCGGGCTTGACGCGGCGCGTGGCGACTTCATCTTCTTCGTGGATGCCGACGACACGGTAGATCCTGGCTTCTTTCCGCTCGCCGTCGCGGCGATGGTAGATGAAGATGCCGACTACTGTAGGGCTGCGTACAGCCAGACGTTTGAAGGGCGCCGATCGGTGGTGCCGCTGAAGACGGACTTTCGGGTAGATGGACCGGAGGCGATACGCAGGACTTTGCTGCCTTGCTTCTTTGGCTATTCATTTGACCAGGTACGGGCGTGGTATCATGGTGAGCCGCTTAAGTCCAGACGGGTAATGGGGGGCGTTTGGGGCGGTTGCTTCAGGGGCGAGCTCATACGCAGGAATGGGATTCGCTTTGACGAGTCCGTGTCGCTCTTCGAGGACGCGATGTTCCTTTCCGAGTACCTGCTCGTTTGCCGCCGCACGACGATGCTTGATCCGGAACGGCCTTTCTACGATTACCGTCTTTCATCTTCCGGGTCGATGATCTCGAAGATGCATGGGGCTGAGTTCTTCGGCAACAAACTCCGGCTTCTTGCCAAGCGCAAGGAGTTGGATGCCAAGGCTGGCGGGCAGCTCGCCGGACAGTATGCCGCCTCGTGCGTATTCTCGCTGTTGGAGATACTTAAGGCGTCGTTTCTTGTGAGGGGGTGCTTCCGCAAGGGTATGGGCACTTTCTTCGCGTATGGCAGAGACCCAGTCGTCAGGGCGGCACTTCGCGGCTTCCCCATAACGTGGCGGAAACCGGTGCTTGCGGCGGCCGTGTCGTTCTGCCGCCTTGTGGTGCGTTGATCGCAGCTGCCTTGCCTCATGTGACACGGCCGCGCCCATTCACTGTGCCATATTGGCGCAAATTCCGTTGGGTTTAGGCTTTGCCGAATGTTGGCATGCACATTGCTTGTGGTGGGCAGATAAGGAGAAAAAGCTATGAATGAACAAGTCAACCCAATAGAAGAGGATACGAAGAACCCGCTTCAGAAGTTCGGTGACGACCTTACGGCGAGAGCGCGTACTGGTAAGCTTGATCCTGTGATAGGCCGCGATACCGAAATCCGCGACGTTATAAGGATTTTGTCCCGTAAGACGAAGAACAACCCAGTCCTGATAGGCGAACCGGGCGTAGGCAAGACGGCAATCGTCGAAGGCCTTGCCCAGCGTATAGTCAGGGGTGATGTCCCGGATGGGCTGAAGGATCGCACTGTGTTCTCGCTTGACATGACGGCCCTAATGGCTGGCGCAATGTATCGGGGACAGTTCGAGGAACGTCTGAAGGCTGTCCTGAAGACGATAAAGGAGTCTGAGGGCAAGATAATCCTTTTCATAGACGAGATACATACCATCGTAGGCGCGGGCAAGACGGAAGGTAGCTCGGATGCCGGCAATATGCTTAAGCCCATGCTGGCCCGTGGTGAGCTTCACTGCGTCGGTGCGACCACGCTTGACGAGTACCGCAAGTATATGGAGAAGGATGCCGCGCTTGAGCGTCGGTTCCAGCCCGTGCAGGTCGATCCCCCAAGTGAGGAAGATTCGATCTCAATCCTTCGTGGATTGAAGGATCGGTTCGAGAAGTACCATAACGTCCACATCCAGGACGCGGCTCTTGTAAGCTCGGTGGTGCTGTCTGCCAGATACATACAGGATCGGTTCT
>CAVJWR010000039.1:0-13049 GCA_963653155.1 Limosilactobacillus gorillae | reverse complement strand
TTGCCGGATAAAGCAATAGACCTGCTTGATGAGGCCTGTGCGTCAATCCGTACGGAGATGGACTCGTGCCCGGCAGAGCTTGATGAGGTATCGCGTCATGTGCGCCGTCTTGAGATAGAGGAAATCGCCCTTAAGAAAGAAAAGGACGAAGCCTCCAAGAAGCGGCTTGATGAGCTTCAGAAGGAGCTGTCGACGCTTAAGGTGAAGTCCGATGCGATGACGGCCCAGTGGAAGAAGGAGAAGGCTGCGCTCGAAGAGGTGCGCCAAATTCGTGCGGATCTCGACAGCGCAAAAGTCAGGTACTCGCAGGCCCTCTCCCGTGGCGACAACGAGAATGCGGCTCGTCTGAAATACGGCGTTCTCCCTGAACTCGAAAAGAAGCTGAAGGAACACGAGCGCGAGATCCATGAGGCTGGCGGCAACGCCATGCTCAAGGAGGAGGTCACGGCGGACGAGATCGCCGAGGTCGTTTCGCGCTGGAGCGGCATACCTGTGACGAAGCTGCTTGAGGGCGAGCGCGAAAAGCTGCTGAAGTTGCCAGAGGTGCTGCATGAGCGCGTGATCGGTCAGGATGCCGCAGTGGATGCCGTTGCCGATGCGGTGCTGAGATCGAGGGCCGGCATCAAGAACCGTCAGCGTCCGGTCGGCGCATTCCTGTTCCTGGGGCCTACTGGCGTGGGCAAGACGGAACTGGCGAAGGCGCTTGCCGCAGAGCTGTTCGACGACGAATCCGCTTTCGTGCGCATAGACATGAGCGAATACATGGAGAAATTCGCCGTGAGCCGTCTTGTCGGTGCGCCGCCGGGATACGTGGGATACGACGAAGGTGGCCAGCTTACGGAGGCCGTGCGCCGCAAACCGTATTCGGTTGTGCTGCTTGACGAGATCGAAAAGGCCCATCCGGATGTGTTCAACCTTCTGCTGCAGGTCCTCGATGATGGACGCCTTACGGATAGCCATGGCCGCACCGTGAGCTTCAAGAACACGGTGATAATCATGACGTCGAACGCATCTCGCGATGCGCTGAAGGGGTTGTTCCGTCCAGAGTTCCTCAACAGGCTCGATGAGATACTGGAGTTCAAGGAGCTTACGGCAGACCAGATCAAGAAGATCGTGTCCCTGCAGCTCAAGGATTTCTCGAAACGCCTTGCGGAGCAGGAGCTTCAGTTCGAGATCGACGAGGCGGGTCTTGAACAGCTTGCGAAGGATGGCTATGATCCCGCGTACGGTGCGCGTCCTGTGAAAAGGGCGATACAGCGCGAGATCGAGACGCCGGTCGCGAAAGCGATAATCGCGGGCAAGTATCCGCCCGGCTCGACCGTGAAGGTCACGGCAAAGAAGGGTGTGATCACGCTCGTCTAAAGGTTATTCGTAATGAGTCGCGCATTGGGCGATCATAAGTTTCTGTTCGGCACCTTCGCCGGACAACTTGTAGACAAGCCGGTTTGTATCGTCAATGCGGCGACTCCAGTAACCGTCAAAGTTCTTTAATGGCTCAGGCTTGCCGATGCCGGTGTTGCCGTTGCGCTCAATGTCCTTGATGAGGGCATTGATGCGCTTCAAGGTTTTCTTGTCTTCCAGTTGCCAACCTGTGTATTCATACCAGGCACGAGGGGAGAAGACGATTTGCATAGTGAACCCTCCTATGCGTTGATCAGTTTATGGGGTTGCCCTTCGCCGTGTTCAAGCGAACGAATCGATTCCGCGAGGACACGCTGGTTGGCTTTAGACCAGAAGGGATCGGGGCTTTCCGTTACCACTTCAAATGGTAGGCGGCGGCGAATGACTGACTGGCGCAGAAAAAGACGAATGGCGCTCGACATATCGAGTCCGGCATTTGAAAAGAGAGCTTCCGCCTCCTTGCGAAGGGTCGGGTCAATACGAACCTGTAGTGATGATGTCGTCATTTTGAAATCCTTTGTCGTTCAAATGATGTGTAGTATACGCTTTATGGTTGATAAGTGCAAGAAGGCTTGGCGAGGATAGAAGATTTGCCGTACAGATGTTAGCTACTCGGACGGTGATGGAGAAGGTGATTGCGCTGTATGGGGTTTTAACCTCTTAGAAGGTTCATTTTGAGGGCGCGGGCGACGGCTTCGGTGCGTGAGCTTGTGCCGAGTTTCGCGAAGACGGCTCGCAGATGGGCGTTGACGCCATCCGGCCCGATGCCCAGCTGGGCGGAAATGGCCTTCGTCGTGAGGCCGTCGGCGACGAGGCGAAGAACCTCGCGCTGACGTTCCGAAAGCTTGGGGGCGGAGGAATTCTCGACGAGCGCCTTCTGGATTTCGGGGCTGACGACGCGCTGGCCGTTTGCGACGGTGCGGATGGCGGCGACGAGCCCCGTGTATGGCGTGTCCTTGATGAGTGCGCCGCACGCGCCGGCGGACAGTGCCTGCTCGACCTCTTCGGACGCGCCGAATGTCGTCAGGACGAGGATTTTCGCTGACGGGTCGCCGGCGAGAATCTTCCTTGTCGCCTCGACGCCGTTCATCCGGGGCATCATGAGGTCCATGAGAATGACGTCAGGCCTGCATTCGCGGGCCTGTTGCACGGCTTCGCGTCCGTTTCGAGCTTCGCCGACGACGGCGATGTCGGCCTCCTTGGCGAAGATTGTCGTCAGCCCCATCCGAACGATCTGGTGGTCGTCGGCGATCAGGATTCTGATTCTATTGCTCATGGGTCATGCTCGTTTCCATCGTGATGGCGATGCGTGTGCCTCGTCCGGGCGCGGTGTCGATCGTGAACGTTCCGCTGTAGTCTTCAATCCGCTCACGGATGCCGAGGAGGCCGAAGTGCCCCTGTTCGGGACCGGGGGCCGTTTCGGGGACGAAGCCGCATCCGTCGTCCCGGACGGCGAACGCGACAGTCTCGCCATGCATTTCGCCGGCGATCTTGATGTGATGCGCACGTCCATGGCGAATGGCGTTGACGACGAGTTCCCGGATGATGCGCAGGATGGCGTGCGTCAGGGACTCGGACAGGTTCTCGCGCGGCACGTTGAAGCGGACGAAGGCCGTGCAGCCGTTGATGAGGTGTGGGGCGGTCGTGCGCGTCACGGCTTCGGTGAGGTCCTTTTCCTCGAACGTGCGGCTTCGGAAATCCCATAGGCAACGCCGAAGTTCGCCGCGGCAGGAGGTGAGCATCGCCTTGGCCGCCTCGATCTCTCCGCCGTCCAGCTGAAGGGCGATGCCGGTCAGCGTCTGGGAGATCGAATCGTGCAATTCGACGGCGAGGCGTGTGCGTTCCTCGACTTTCTGTTCGGCAAGCGCATGGTCGATCTTTTCCTCGTACAGTTCCTTCCCGCGCCGTTCGGCCTTGTGCTTGAGCAGGATGTTCCAGAGGGCGGAGCCGAGAAGGATCGCCGCGAGAGAGGCGGCAAGGAGCGTCAGCCGGAACGGCGTCCACCACGGCGGGTCGGCGATGACCGTGAAATCGGCCTTGCCGCGTGGGACGAGCGCGAAGCGCTTGAAGGTCGGGTAGATCGTCGGCGTCCGCGCGTTCTCGAACTCGGCGAGGCAGAGTCCGCTGACGGCGACGCGGCTTCCGTCGTCCGGTCGGGAGATGCCGTGCAGCGTCAGCGTCGGAAGGTCGAGTGAGATGGCGTGGAGGCCGTCGGAAACCTGAAGTTCCTCCGGGGAGATCGTCTGGACGGATCCTTCAATGGCGATGAAGGTCCTGTCGGCGTCCGAGTCAGTCCGGCTGAGGCCGTTTTCGTCGATGAACAGGCTCTTGAGGGTGCGTTGCCGGATCGTGTCGGACAGGGCGGAGGCGTGTCCGTCAGTCCGCACGAGCGCATCGGTCAGCTGCAGGCGGAAGAGGTCGGGCACCGAGAACCCGACGGCGGTGACAAGGTCGCCATACGAGGGCACATGCGAGCGGCTTTCCGCGATCGGGTTGACGGGCAGGATACGTCCGGCGTCCGTCTCCATGAAGAACCGCGTCGGCTCTACGGCCACGACGACCCCGTGCACCCGTTGGCGGTGAGGCTGCATCGTGTCAGTCAGGTCGGGTGCGTCGAACGGGTCTTCGGGGGGCTTCTTGACGAGGACGATGTCGTCATGGGTGTCGATGGCGATGCGGCGGCCAAGGTTCTGGCGAAGTCCGGGAATGGGGGAGGCGAAGCCCGTGACGGCGACTTCGGCGTCGATCCGCGCACGGAGCGCGTTCGTGTCGTTCCATTTCCCGTGGAGCGTGAGGAAGATGTTCCCGCTTGCGGTGCGGAGCGTCGCCCAGCAGACGGAGGTGTCCACTTCGTCTGGAATGACGGCGGAGATGACGCCGCAGACGCGCACGAAGCGGAAATCCATGTTGCCGTTCAGTATCTCGGAGACCGTTGTCTCGACAGGGGGCTGGGGCTGTCCGTCGCGGACGCGCACGGCTGTGTCGGACCAGAATCGGCGAACGCCGTTCTTCTCGACGGTCATCTCGCCCGTGATGCGCATGACGGATCCGCGTACGAGCCTATTCGTGCCAGACCTGCGGCTATGGATTTCGGTGCCGCCGGTCTCGTCTCGAAAGAACCACCAGCGCGGGTCTTCCGTCAGGACGTCTCCCGTGAAGTCGAATGGCCGGGGCTGGACGCATTCCCTGTCCGGAAGCCTCAGGGCCTCGGCGACGGAGCTCAGGACTTTTGCGGACACGGGATACGCTGTCAGGGCAAGAAGTCCGAGCAGGGCAAGCGATCTGTCAGAAAGGAGTCTCATTTTCACAAGAGTGCGCGTAGTATAACATACCCGCATGACGCCTATCAATCGCAACTACAAACTCGTGTAGGTTGTCTGTCGGCGTGATTTAGTCCATAATATATAACAAAAACAACTCAAGAAAGGAACTGTGACATGGCTTGTTTCACGCATCTGCGTGGTCATTCGGTTGTTTCGGGGCTCGTGCTGGCTTCGGCGTGCATCGCTTTCACGATGTCCGGCAGCGGCGGGACGAAGAAATACGTGGCCTTCGGCTGGGAGTATCGCGACGCGACGGCGAAGGCGCTTGTCGCGAATGCTGACAAGCTTAAGGGAACGGCGCTGGATGGTGTCGGCATCTACCTCTCCGGCGCGACGAATTCCGTTGGCGAAGAGCTGAAGTTCGTCAGCCTCGGCGCCAAATGGGAGCGCACGGCCTTCACGGACATCCTTCCTGACTTGAGGCGGCTGGCTCGGACGCCTCATCTCTCCGAGTCTTTCATCGTCGGCTTTGGCGCACCCCTCAAGAGGTTTGACTGGCGTGACGACGCGGCGTGGGCCAATCTCGGCAACTCGATGTCGGTCCTTGGCTGGATCACGCGCGAAAGCGGCATCAAGGGGCTCTGGTGCGACTACGAGGACTATCATGGCCAAAAGCAGTTCGTGCATGGGGACGCCGATCCGTCATGGGACGAGATGCAGACGCTGGTCCGGAAGCGCGGCGCGGAGGTCTTTGGCCCGCTCTTCAGGGAAAACCCGAAGATACGCCTCCTGTTCTGCTGGGTCCTGACGTTTCCGCGCGAGTATTTCAACGCCCCGGACGTGCGTGCGCTGGCGAAGTCCAACGGTGACCTGTGGCCGGCTTTCCTGAACGGAATCCTGGACGTCATGCCCGACACGGCTCTCCTCATTGACGGTGACGAGCACTGCTATCGCGCCGAATCGCGTCAGCGTGACTTCCACTATTCCTATGCGAAGCAGCGTTCCGTCTGCCCGGAGCTGGTCGCACCGGAACATCGCGAGAAGTATCTGCGCCAGACGCAGGTCTCCTTTGGGCTTTACCTTGAGAGCTATGTGAATCCGGCAGGGCATCCCTGGTACATGGAACCGGCCGATGGCTCGCGTGCCGAACGTCTGCGGCGCAATCTTCTCGATGCGACGCGCTTGGCGACCGAATACGTCTGGTTCTGGGGCGAGAAGAACGTCACGGCGCATTGGGGTGGCGATTTCTTCATCCGTGAGCGCGTCAGTCGAGCGGACAAGACCTGGGACGAGCAGATCGGCGGCGTAAACGAGGCGATGCTGTCCTGCAAGGACGTCGACTGGGGATTGTCCCGCCGACTGCGCGCCTTGAAGAAAGAGGGGCGGCTCGTGGATCTCGTCTCGAATCCGAAGTGCGAGCGCCGTGGCGAGGGGCGGCTTCTGCCGGAGCCGTTCGGCTGGTGGAAATCCGATTCGGATAAGGACGGCGAGATATTCCTTGACGAGACGACTGGATGCGGAGACCGTTCGTCGCTTTCGATGCGGAACTCGAAGACGGGGGTGATTACGCTCGACATCAAGGACGTGAAGGGCGGCGAGACGTATGCCGTCTCGTTTGCCGCGAAAGGGAAGTCCTTCTCCGCGCGTGTCGGATGGCGCTGGAAAGGGCAGTGGAACCGCAGTCAGGACGACGTCGGCTTTGTGATGGGGGCGCCGGACGCGGACGGCTGGCGTCCTGCGCGCTCGATGGTCATCGTCCCGGAGGGCGCCGACGGTTTCACGGTCGTCTTCGAGACGACAGATCGCCGTCAGATGCCGCAGATCTGGGTCGACAACGTGCATGTCTATCGTCTTTGGTAAATTGGAGGAAATGAAACAGTTTCTTTTAGCGTTTCTGTCCCTGACTGTGGGTGCCGTGTCCTTTGCGAACATCGTGTACGTCGACGACGACAACTTCGGGAAGTCCGGCATGGACGGCCAGACGGAGGCGACGGCCTACGGCACCGTTCAGGAGGCCGCGAACAGTTGCGCTGCGGGCGATGAGATCGTTCTGCTGCCCGGCTATTATGACCAAGGTGGAGAAGAACTCTCCGGCTACGGCCATTGCCGCGTTGTACTGAAGCGGGCTTACACGATTCGTGCCCGTGACGGACTCGGGTCGGCCACGATCGCCGGGCTGCAGATTAACGGCGGCAACGGTTTGGGGGCCTATCGCTGCGCCGGGCAGAACTGGGTCAGGGGCACGATCTTCAGGGACATCGTCTTTGAGAACGGCGCCACGGAATCCCTTGAGGATGTCGGCACCGGGCGTGGCGGCGCAGTCCTTTCGGTGACGCCCGACGCCCAGACGGCGCTTGTTGGCTGCATTGTGCGAAACTGCACCGGAGGGCGGGGCGTTCTCCAGAACTGCACGGCTTTCCGCACGCTCTTCTGCGACAACCGCCTCGTCGATACGCTCTGTCGCCAGTCGCAGGTCTACAGCTGCGTCTTTACGCGCAACTACGGTCCGGCGACAGCTCTTGTCGGCGCGTTGCGCAGTGCGGTCGTCAACTGCACGTTTGTCGGAAACCATGTGAAATATGACGCCGAATGGTGCGATTACGTCTGCAACAGCCTTTCCTATTGCAGCGGCAGAGAGGCGGTGCCGTTCACGCGGAACACGAGCGAGGGGGCGATGGCGAACAATGTCTTTGGCGAAACTGCCGAGTATCAGGTCCTCGCGCCGATGCTCGGAGACTTTCGCCTCCTTCCGGGCGTCGTGTCGCTCACGTCCGGTGACGCGTACTACCTGTCCGCCGCGTTCTTTCACGAGAAGGCGAACGACAAGAAGCCGGCATGGACGGATGATGAGCTTTTCAGGGACTTCAGCGGCAAGCCGCTTCCGGCGTCCGGCACGACGGTGGCTGGCGCCTTTTCCGAAGCGGTCGCACCGGCCGGCGGCGGCTGGCAGTTCAAGGGCCTGACGTGGACTGACGGCGTTGACGGAAAGCGGCGCGGCGTCTCGATCGATGGTGCTCCGGCGTATTTCAGGGACATGTACGCATTCCCGGCGAGCTACCCGGTGTCGTGGAAGGTATCGACCGTGCAGGAAAACGGCGGAAACGAGACGTTCATCTGCTGGAAGACGTCTGGGCAGCATGGGTACAGCCATTACGGCGACACGAATAATGTCGCCTACGTGCTGCCGCCTCCGGCAATCGGTGTTGTCGTGACCAACACGTTCAAGGTTGTCGACAAGGCGCCCGTGTGGGTTTCGCCTGATGGCTCTGACGAGACGGGCGACGGCACGGAAGCCGCCCCCTATCAGACGATGCAGAAGGGGCTTGAGGTCGCGAACGGCACGATTGTCTATTGCAAGCCGGGCACGTACCGCGTCGGCGGCAGTGCCAGCATCTACAAGTCGGCGCGCATCAACTCCAACTGGCAGGCCGCGCGGTTCATTGCCGTTGGAGGCAAGGAGCAGACGTTTGTCGAGGGCGAGGCCGATCCGGACACGGGCGGCAACGGCCCCAAGGCCGTGGCGGGCGTCGTCTGCAACGGAGAGCCAGACCTGTCCTTCACGGGATTCACGTTTCGGAACTGCCATTCTTGGGACGAAACGGGGACAGACGCCCAGAAGAACGGATCCATCTGCTATGCGTCGAGCGCCAGCTGCAAGTTCATCGACTGCGATTTCCAAGACTGCCGTTCGGTTGCGTCGATCATGCATAACGCGGTCAGCGTCCGCTGTCGTTTCTTCGGCTGCACGGGACAGCTCGGATCGGCGCGCTTTGCGGCCTGCTATTTCGCCGACATGCCGGATCAGGCCGACTGGCCGGGCGGCTCTTGCTATTTTTGCACGTACCGCAACGCCGGAACGGGCAAGCTGAACGTGAACTGCGTGGGTGAGGGCGGCGATCACGTCGGACGGACAAGTGACATGGTGACGTTCTTCAATGCGATCATGCACGGCTTCAGGTCATATCTGACGCCGGATGACGGCTATGAGAAGTATCCTGAGCCCCTGTTCGTCGCCCCGACCGCCGAATCGGGGGTGGTCGCAAAGGCTTCGCCCGTGTTCGGTCGGGCGAAATGCCCGACGGAGTCGGATCCTGGCTCTGACATGTACAAGTACGTCGACTCGTCGATGGACGGCAGGTTCGACTTCGCGTCCGATCACCTGGCGTTGGGGGCCTATCAGCGGCCAAGTGAAGCGGCTGTCCGAATTGTCGCGCCGAACGGTGGACTGTCGCCGGAGGCATCCTGTCGGGAGGTCGGTGACGCGGGCGTTGAGATCCGCGCGGCGGAAGGAGATCGCCCGTGCTATGGCTATGTGGTCAACGGCGTGACGAACCTTTTTGGGCGTTCGGACGTGCAGGGGTCCTTTACAAGGGATGAGATCGTGTCCGAGGGCGGCTATCTTGAGATCGTGGCGTTGTACACGAACGTGTGGTACGTCTCGTCTGGCGGAGATGACCGGCATGCCGGCTCCTATCCAGAGGCTGCATTCGCCTCGTTCGCGAAGGTCATGGGCAAGGCTGTGTCTGGCGACCGCGTGCGAGCTCTTCCGGGAACTTACGGGACAGGACAGATGGTCTCGGACGAAAACCTCTCCATCGCGGCGCGCGTGGTCGTTCCGGGCGGCGTCACGCTGGAGTCGACGGACGGTGCGGAGAATACGGTGATCCTTGGGCAGTCCGCGACGGAGCCGGATGACTTAGGCTGTGGCCCTGATGCCTTGCGTTGCGTCTACCTGAAACGACAGGCGAAGCTGCGAGGGTTCACCCTCACGGGCGGACGCACATACACCTATGCCGACACCGCGCATGTCGGCGCAACCGAGAAGCATTACTCTCCAGATCATTCTGGGGCTGGCGTCTATGCCGAGTCGGACGGCAACGTGGTGTCGGACTGCATCATCTCGAACTGCGCGTCCTACCGTGCCGTCAATCGCTATGCCGATTTCGTGCGCTGCCGCTTCTTCGACAACTGGGCCGCCTATGTCTCGTCGGCCGTTGGCGAGGGAAACTGCTACGGTTGCGTGGCGGATCGGTGCTTCGGAACGCCGTTCGCCTGCATGTACGAGATGGCCGACTGTACGCTGGGCGTGACGTTTAGGGATCCGTTTTCCTCCAAGGCTGTTGCGCCCATACGTCTGCCGATGAACGGTGCCACGATTGTCAACACGGTTTGCCATGCGCCCGACTGCGACCTTTCTGGCTATGCCGTCGGCATGGTGCGCCGCTCGTATTTCGCCAAGAGCGCCTGGACGCGACCGGAGGAGGGCGTGATGACGGAAGGCTCGGAGTTCCTTTCGGACGAGGAACTGGCCGGTTGCCAGTATGAGCCGGACACCTATCGGCCCGTTCCGGGCAGCTCGCCACTGCTGGTCGACCAGGCGCTTGATGCGGCCGATACGGAAAAGGCGACCGGCTACCGAAATGGGTTTGACGCATTCGGCGGGCAGCGGATCTACAACGGCGTACGCGACATCGGCGCCGTGGAGGCCGACTGGAGGCCCGTTTACCGGAGCCGCATTGGACGTCGGTTGGATGTCCTTGTCGCGACGCCGGGCGTAGTTGCGACGGCAGACGGCACCGTGCTTGTCCCGGACGGCGAATCCCTTTCGGGCGTGATCGTTGCGCGCAACGCGGATGCGGACAAATACGTCCTTTCCTTCACAGTTCCCGAAAATGCCACGGCGACGCTGACCGTCGACGGTGTGGAGACGAAAGCGGGCGTTGGCGCACATGAAGTGCGCATAGAGACGCAGAAAGCCACGCTGACGCCGCTCACGCTTGCAGCTTCGGGCGGTGGCGTGACGCTTGGGCGTTTGCGCAGGATTTCGGGCAGCCTTTTCATCGTTAGGTAGGAGCGCCCCATGCGGAGAGAGGTTGTTGGAGGTCTTCTGCTGGCGGCAGTCTTGTCGGCGGGTGCAGAGGGAACGTATGAATTCTTCATCTCGAATCACGATCAGAGTCCGACGCATCGGGTGATTCACCCGATCGTCGGGCAAACGAATTTCGTCTACGACGCAGGAGGCGCACTGGAACGGATTCGAGGCGAGGCAATCGCCTTTTACGTGCGCGATTCGGAGAACGTGACGATTCGGAATCTGCGGCTAGACTGGGAGCGTCCGTCGATGACGGAGGCTCGAATAGTCGACATCGCGGACGGCGAAACCGTCGTCGAGATCGATCGCGGGCTTTTCCCCGTCATCTTCCGTGACGGGCGAATGTGGATGACTGGGCCCGGCTGGACGAACGAGACGCAGTACTGCAGGCTAATCGACGGCCGGACGCGCGAGCAGACGGCTGAGGCCGGTGATATTGTCTTCGACGGAACGGCCCGTGAGCTTGCGGACGGGCGCATTGCGCTCAAGCATGACTTCTCGAAGCATGGTGTCGGCGGCAAGATCGGTGACGTCATCGTCTTTCGCCCGGTGTTGCGCGATTTTCCGGCCATTGTCATCTATGGCTCGAAGGACGTCAGTTTGGAAGATGTCGTTGTCTATGACGCCAAGGGCATGGCGCTCATCGCCCAGCGTTCGGAAAACGTGACCTGGCGCGGTACGAAGACGGCGGCCGACCGGACGTCGGGCGTCTTTCCGCGTTCGGGCTCCTATGCCTCCGCGCATGCGGATGCGAGTCATTTCTCGAACGTGAAGGGCTCCGTCTTGGTCGAGAACTGCTGGTTCGAGGGCATGATGGATGACGCGATCAATGTCCATTCGACTTGCCTTGCCGTGACGAACGTGCTGGGCGGCGGGACGCTTGTTTGCCGTTATATGCACCCGCAAGCCGTTGGCTTTGAGATCTTCCGTCCCGGCGAGACGTTGCGTTTCATCGACGGCGACACGCTGGAGACGGGGCCGGAGATTCGCGTCAGGGCGGTGCGTCAGCTGGGCGAGCGAGAAGTCGAGGTGACGCTGGACGAGCCGATTCCGGGCGGATGGGGCGTCGGCGACGCGGTTGAAAACGCCGATTACCAGTGTGCGGTCGCCTTTCGCGGCAATGTGGTTTGCAACAACCGCGCGCGCGGCACGCTCTTCACGACGCCGCGGCCCGTACTCGTCGAGTCGAACCTGTTCGACAAGGTGACGGGTTCGGCGATTCTGTTCGCGGGCGACAACTACTACTGGTACGAGTCGGGCGCGTGTCGCGACGTGACGATTCGCGGCAACGTGTTCTCGAATTGCTGCACGGCGGCAGGAGCCTACTCGAAGGGCATCATCTCGTTCTACCCGGTCGTCCGGGACTTCGAGCGCCAGAAGAAGTTCTATCACGGGAACGTGCTTGTCGAGGACAACGAGTTCAGCGGATTTGACGTTCCGCTCCTGTTCGCCGCCTCGACGGAGAACATCGTTTGGCGGAACAACCGCGTGACCGTCAATGACCTTTACCGAGGCTGGGAAGAGCCTCCGTTCGTGTTCCGGCGTTGTCGGAACGTGACGGTTGACGGGCGGGCATTGCCGGGTGAGACCCGGATTCGCACTGCGCCTCGGAGCGAAAGCGATTTCAACGACGGATGGGAGTTCCGCAAGGAACCCGAGGTCGGCTGGCGCACCGTGCGCGTGCCGCATGACTGGGCGATCGAGGGACGGTTCGACCCGAATGGCGAGGCGGGTGCGGGACGTCTGCCATACGCCGGAACCGGGTGGTACCGCAAGCGCTTCGCCTTGCCGCAGGACGCGGAAGGCCAGTGTGTATTCCTTGACGTCGGTGGGGCGATGGCCGAGTCGGACGTCTGGCTGAACGGCGTTCGCGTCGGCGGGCGGAAGTTCGGGTTCCTGTCCTATCGCGTGAACCTCACGGCGGCGATCAAGGCGCCGGGAGATGAGAACCTGCTTGAGATACGCTGCCATGTGCCGGCGAAAAGCGCACGGTTCTACTTCGGCGCGGGCCTATACCGTTCCCTCCGGCTTGTGTGGACGCCGCCCGTGCACGTCGGATATGGCGGCGTCTTCGTCACGACATCGCTGCGTGAGGACGGCTCGGCCGACGTGAAGGCCGAGGTGGACAGGAAGGGGCCACTCCTGTGGGGCGACGTGCGCATCGAGAACCGCGTCCTCGGCGAGGAAGGGCTCCGCATCCGCCAGCCTCGGCTCTGGAGTCCCGAGACGCCTTATCTCTATACGCTGGAGACGCGCCTTTTCCAAGCGGGGACGCTTGTCGATGCGGTGCAGACGCGCTTTGGCGTGCGTACGCTCGCGTTCGACCCCAAGAGGGGCTTCTTCCTGAACGGGAAGTACCGTCAGATGAAAGGCGTGTGCCTGCACCATGACCTCGGTTCGCTTGGCGCGGCTTTCGATCGTGGCGCCTTCGAGCGTCAGGTGAAGATCATGAAGGAGATGGGGGCGGACGCCATTCGCACGTCGCACAATCCGCCCGATCCGTCCGTTCTCGA
>CAVJWR010000038.1:19528-27203 GCA_963653155.1 Limosilactobacillus gorillae | reverse complement strand
CTTCTGGAGTATGAACATTAGGCAGGCGTTCACCCGTATCTCGGCAGCGCGCAGGGTCCAGAGATCCGTCCAAAGCTGCTGGAACGCCTTCAGCTGAGGCGGATACTCCACCTTCACCTCTTCCTTTGGCTCAGGGGCTGGGGCAGGCTTCGGCGGGGCCTTTGCCTCCTTTGCGTCGCCCTTCTTTGCATCGTTCTTCGCATCCTTCTTGGCGTCAGGCTTGGCGGCCTTCTTGTCTTTCGCGGCTTCACCCTTGCCCTTCGCATCCTTTGCCGCATCCTTGTCAGTCGGCTTCGCTGCGGCATCGGCCTTGGCCGGCGTCGCATTCGTGGCCACTGATGCGGCGGGAGCATTGGTCGTGGCTACGGCATTTGCCGCCGCAGGTGCGCTGTTTGTCGCCGTGTCTGCCGCAGATGCGGCGCTTGACTCGGACGGAGCGGGGGCGGCCTCCTGTGCAGGTGCGATCGCATTCGCCAACTGGGCTATCTTCTCCACCACCTTGTTCGAGTACGCAACCGCATCGGTGTAGTCCTTGGTCTCCGGCGCGACTAGCACCGGTCTGCACACGTCGCGAACCGCAGGATCGAGCATGGCGAGGAACGCATCTGAAGATTTCTTCACTTCCGCCTCGGACTTCCTGCGTTGCTCCGAGACAAGCGCCGCGAATTCGGTCGCGCTCTTCATCGTTGAGCGAATGGCCGCCCTGGCTTCGTCCGCCTTGGTGTTCATGAGCGCCATGCGCTCGCGTTCGGCTGCGGCCTTGGAGGACTGTATGTACCACACGAGCCCGCCAGCCACGACGAGAAGCAGCACCACAACGCCAATCGCGCCAAGCATGATCATCTTTCCGATGGTCATTGACGGCTTTTCCTCAGGAGTCTCCCCGTTGTCGATGGAGGCCTCTGCGGAATCTTCAGCCCCTTCGACAGCCTCATCTGCCCCCTCCCCTGCGGGAGTCGCCGATTCGTCGCCATTCTCTCCGGAAGCCTCTTCAGTCTGGGCAGACTTCTTGAACATCTTCTTGCGCTTGCCCTTCATCACAAGCCTCTTGCCGCCCTTGGCGGGGGCCGATGCCGTGGATGCCTCCGGCTGCGGTGCGCCTTCACCGGCTGCGGCATCTGCCGCCGCAACTGCCGCAGCGGCGGCGGCCTTGTCGTCTATGGCTACGCCTTCCGCAAGCGCACGGTTTATGTCGCCGATGCACGCTTCCCACGTAGGATAGCGGTCGATCACTTCCCGCGCCATCATCTTGAGCAGTATCCTATCAACAGACGCCGGAAGCCCCGGACGCACTGCGCTTGGCGGCTTTGGATTCTCCAGGAAGCGCTTCTTCACCACCTCATTCGGGTCTTCGCCCTCGAACGGGGCAACTCCCGTAATCGCATGGTAGATGGTCGCGCCGAGCGAATACATGTCAACGCGAAAATCGACGGCGCCCTTCCTGACCTTTTCGGGGGCGATGTAATATGGCGTACCCCATATTTCGTCGCCCTGATTGTCGTCCTGCATCCCGGCAAGCCCGAAATCCACGATCTTGGCCGCGCCCGTGGAATCGAAAAGGATGTTTTCAGGCTTGATGTCGCCATGCACGAGCCCCTGATCCGCAGCGCAGGAGAGCCCTTCAGCCACTTGCTTGCACACGCGCATCACGCGCGTGGGGTCGATGTTCTTGCCATGGACCTCCATGAGCCGGTAGAGCGAGCCGCCGCCCGCCATCTCCATGGCGATGTACGGCTGCCCGTCCACTATGTCATACGAATATATCTGTGCGATGGACGGGTGTATGAGCCTCGCCGCAGCCTGCGCCTCGCGCTTGAACCGCTCAAGGAACTGCGGGTCTGCGCCGAGGGACTTAAGCATGACCTTCAGGGCGACCTGCCTGTCAAGCATCTTGTCCCTTGCGAGATACACGCCACCCATGCCTCCATGGCCGAGTTCCCTCTCCACGATGAACCGCCCGAATTCGCACGGCGGCTTAAGCATCGTATCTTCGTTCTCGTCGCTCATAACTCTGTCTCCTTACAAACTCCAAACTGTCCGTCATTTCACCGGACCGAAATGCCTGCTCGCAAACGGCCAGAACACGCCGGCGGCAACTCCACGCAGATTCTTAGCCGGCACCGTCCCCCAATACCTGCTGTCGTAGCTCGCGGGACTGTTGTCGCCGCACGCGAAATACTCGCCCGGCCCAAGCTTCACCTCGCCGGACACGTCAGACTTGTTCGCGTATGGTCCGGGATCGAACGGAGGGCAGTCTTTCGGCCTCACGGACTCCATCTTCACCCCGTTTACGATCAGGTACGGCTTCGCGATCTGCACGGTATCGCCTGGAGTGCCGCACATGCGCTTTATGTAATGCGTGCCCTGTACGAGGTTTTTGATGCCGGTCGTGGAGAATATCATCACGTCCCCGACACGCGGATGGCGGAAGTTCCACAGCCAGCGGTTCACGAAAAGGAAATCCCCGATGCGGCGATATCCGCACCAGATGCGCTCGCCGGCAACGACGTGGTCGCCATGCCCCTTCCCGCCGATAAGCCGCCCCGTGTTCTCGATGAAGGCATCCGTGGGTATCTTTTCCGTAACGTCGGGCTTCGCCGCAACGCACACGATGAAGTGGCCGTTGTTGTCCGGCCGCACGACAAGAGTACCCGAACACGGTGCGCGGAAATCGACGAACGTTTCGCCAGACACGAGCCACTTCAGCTGCCTGAGCACCGGGGTACGGTCCCAGACCGTCGCGTCCTGCGGGTTCTTCCGCTCGGACCAGTTGCCGTAAAGCGTGGGGCGCATGGAGCCTGTGGGGATGTTGAACGGCTGGTAGAAGTATGCGCGGAACGCCATCGCCACGGAGATCGACACCACAAGGATGTCAAGCCACTCCCGCCCGGCGGCAAAGCTCTTCGGCGGATCAAGCTCGCCCAGCAGCTCCGCGCAACGGTCAGCATCCTTGCCTGCCCAGGCTTCGTTTAGCGCGGAAAACTGCGCGGAGAACCGTCCCTCCCGATAGTCGGGAAGGTCCTCATGCGACAGCACAAAGACCCTGGCGGCGGCAAGCGTCGCCTTCATTTCCTTGCGCCGTCTGGCCTCACGTGAAAAGGGAAGGTAAAACATTTCGTCTCATTATAGCGCAACGGGGCGGCGATTTCAAGGCGGCGTCACTTGCTGAACGCCGGGTTCATCCAATTGCCCTTGTTGTAGAATATCTGGACGGGCTTGTCGCCATCGGGATCGGCGTCCACGATAAATAGCGCATTGTCGCGGGAGGCCACGATGTGCCTACCGTCCGCCGCCCATGACGGATCCTGCCAAGTGCCGGGGGACGTGACCATCCGTGCCGACGATTCGCCGCCGTTCGGCTCGGAAGCCATGATGCACCACTGTCCGGACTGAAGCGAAGACCAGCAGAGCCTGCCGTTCGGCGCCCAGTCGGGATGTGTATTCTGCCGCCCCTTCGTGGTGTAGCGCGTTGACTTGCGCGTGGCCACGTCGCAGATGTACACCTGCGGGTTGCGGGTCTGGTCGGAGACATAGGCGATCTTGCGGCCATCGGGACTCCAGCATGGGCTGGACTCCACCGCCGCCGGCGTCTCCGTCATGCGCTTGATCTTGCGCGAGGCGAGATCCATGATGTACAGCTCGGGATTGCCCTGGTAGGAAAGGATGATCGCCACGGAACGCCCATCTGGCGATGCAACCGCCCCAGAGGCGCCGTTCTTGAAGAATCCGAGGCATTCGCGTTGCTCCGTCTCCACGTTGATCCTGTAGGAGAGCTGCTTCTCGTGGATGAAGCCAGTGTAGTAGATGTCCTTCCCGTTGAATGCCCAGCGAGGGCCGATCGCCGCCCGACCGTCACTCGTTATCTGCCTCATGTCCCACCCGTCGGGATAGCACATGTAAAGCTCTGCGTTGTCAGAACCCTTGCGGTTCACGTAGGCGATGCGCTTCGTCGCGAAGCCCTTGCCGCCGTCGGAGAAGCCGTTCACTATCGCATCGGACATCTTTCGCGCCGCCATCCTCGCACCTGCCGCGTCGGAGAACGCCTCGTTTGACGAGATCGTACGACCGCGACCAGTCGCCGTGACCGTCCCTCCGGCCGTGCCCGTCACGGAAATGGATCCGGACGGTGCCACCTTGAACCAGCCAGAAAGCTCAAGGTTTTTCTTCAGGGTCTTCACGTAGTCCGGGCTGCCGCCGACCTGAACCGATACGGTGACCTTCGTGGCGCCCTGCTTCACCACGTTCACCTGTAGCGCGAAGGCGCTTGACGCCACCACCGCCACGATGCAGCACAGAAATCCAACTCTAATCTTCATCTTTCCATCATTCCTTTCGTTTTGAAAATCCAATCGGCTCTCGCCAAACCTCAGCTCACTCCACGCGTCGAATTGCGGTAGAACTGGACGAGTTCCTTCACCTCGTCAAACTGCTCTACGTCATTCTCCACCCTTTCAAGGGCCTGGGAACGGTTCAGTCCCGAATGGTATATGAACCTGAAAGCCTCCTTGAGCGCGGATATCACGTCGCGCGAAAAGCCTCGCCGCGTAAGGCCAACCACATTCGGTCCGATCACCTTCAGAGAACCCTCCACCATGTCGCCAAGCATGAATGGCGGGAAGTCCTGGCGGATCTTGGACATCCCTCCCACCATGGCGTGGCGGCCAACGCTGCAGAACTGGTGCGCCGCCGCGCACCCGCCTACGATGGACCAGTCCTGAAGATGCACATCGCCGGCGAGCTGCACGGAGTTCGAGCAGATCACGTGGTTTCCGAGGATGACGCCATGCGCGGCATGGCAATACGCCATAAAAAGGCAGTCGGAGCCTATCACGGTCTTCTCACCATCCTTCGTGCCGAGGTGTACCGTGGCGAACTCGCGAATGACCGTGCGATCCCCGATCTCCACGTACGACACAGACCCCTCCTGGTACTTGAGATCCTGCGTCTTCATCCCTATCAGGGCATACGGAAATATCTGGCAGGCCTCTCCGATCGTCGTATGCCCGTCAATTATCGCGCCCTGGCCGACGGTCGTTCCCGCGCCTATCTTTGCGTTTGCGCCTATGGTCGCATAGGGCCCGACCTTCACGCCGTCGCCCAGCTGGGCATCCGCGCTCACCATCGCCGTAGGGTGTATTTCAATTGCCATGCCAAATTTCTCCTAAAGTTTTTTCGGTACAAGATACGAGGCGAACGCCAGGCACGCCAAAACCGGAATCCATATTAGGAACTCCGGCTGTGCCCGGAAGTTCTTCGAAAGGTTCGACATCAGTATCACGACAAGGTAGTATGAAAGCGCCACCACGATGGAGATGGCCATTCCGATGGAACTCTCCTTGCGCTGTGCGAGTATGCCGAGCGGAATGCCCACGAGGACAAAGCACACGGAAGCGAACGCGAACACCCACCGCTTCTGGAACTCGGTCTGGAGATTGCTCAGGTACCGCTTGGCGAGATACTTTTCGGAGCCCTTCTGGCTCGAACCCTTCGCCTTTTCGACAGCCGCCTTCGCGTTTCTTATCGCCCCCAGCATCTCGAAGAAGCAGAAGTCCTTGTCCTTGCGCCTGTACTTGGCATCCTTCAGCGCATCCACAACCCTGTGCTGGTAGCGCGAAAGGCTTGCGCTTCCGGGATGCTGCTCGTCAAGCGGATCCACGGTGATGTCGTGCAGGTCAAGGCATATGTCCCGGCCCTCGCTCGTGACAAGGGCCTTCTTGGCCTTGATCTCCCGAACGAACTTCTTGTTGGAATAATCTATCACGATGAGATTGTGCAGCCAATTCCCCTCCTTGGACTCGAAATATATCTTGGCCTTCGGAAAATCGTCTATCACCCGCCCCGGCTCGAAAAGCTCAAGCCCTGATCCCACCGATATGCGCTTTGCGAGGTTGCGGCGCACCTCCCGGCCACGCGGGGCTATCTCGTTGTTTATGAAAAGGCCAAGCGCCGTCATCGCGACGGCGAACAGCATGGGATAGCGCATCACGGAAAGGAGGTTCACGCCGCATGCGCGCATCGCCGCGATTTCGGAGTCTGCGGACATCCTTGAGAAGACAAGCACGGAAGACACGAGCAGCGCAAGCGGGATCGTCCACTGCATCGTCTCGGGGAAGCACACGAGCGCGAACCTGCCTACAAGCTCAAGCGGAATGCCGGAGAGTATGTAGCCGACGATCTGCACCATCAGGCTGATCGTCAAGACAAACGACAGCACGAGAAACGCCAGCAGGAAGGACGTGAAAAACGACCCGAAGATATATCGATGGAGTGTCTTCATCAAATGCGGGGGATTGTACCAAATAAGGCCTCGCGAGGCAACCTTGGACGCTTCACCGCCGGATGCCGAGACGGCTAAAGGCGAGGTTTGTCGCCTGCCGTCCCTTCGGGGTACGCTCCAGATACCCTTCCATTATCAGGAACGGCTCATAGGCTTCCTCCACGGTGTCAGGCTCCTCCCCTACCGACACTGCGATGGTGGAGAGCCCGACAGGCCCGCCGTTGAACTTCACGCATATCGTCTCAAGGATCCTGATATCCATCTCGTCAAGCCCATGCGGATCAATCTCAAGCAATTCAAGCGAATCCCTGGCCACATCGCCAGTTATGCGGTTGCCGGCACGTACCTGCGCATAGTCGCGCACCCGCCTCAGAAGGTTGTTCGCAATTCGCGGAGTACCCCGCGAGCGATGCGCTATCTCGATTGCGCCCGCGTCATCTACATCCACGCCAAGCCTGACGGCCGAGCGCTTCACGATTTCGGCAAGATCTTCTGGCATGTAATAGTCAAGACGGTTCACAAGGCCGAACCGCGCACGCAGTGGGGCGGCGATAAGCCCTATCCGCGTCGTCGCGCCCACAAGGGTGAAGCGCGGCAGCTCAAGCCGTACGCTACGGGCATTCGGCCCCTGGTCAATCATGATGTCGATGGCGAAATCCTCCATCGCCGAGTAAAGGTACTCCTCTACCGTCTTCGCCATGCGGTGTATCTCGTCTATGAATACGATATCGCCAGCCTCCAAGGACGTAAGCAACCCGGCAAGGTCTGCCGGTTTCGTGAGCACTGGACCCGAAGTCGTCTTCACCCGTACGCCCATAGCTTCGCCGAGGATGTACGAAAGCGTCGTCTTGCCAAGGCCGGGCGGCCCCGAAAACAGCACATGGTCAAGAGTCTCGCCACGCTCCTTTGCAGCCTGAACCGCCAGCATGAGCCTATCGCGAATCTTCTGCTGGCCGACAAATTCGGCGAATTCGGAAGGTCTCAGGCGGTTGTCGAATGCCGCATTCCGCCGATTCAGTGTCTCGCTTGTACGGGTAGTGTCCATGAATGGCCGGGAATTATACCATCAAGCCTATTCCTCCGCAATGCGCCACGGATCGCAATTCAGTCCGCAGAGCACCTTCGTGAGCTCAAAGCGCAAGTCGCGGGACGGATCGGGCACAACGAGTACGGCGGCTATCTCCGCCGTCTCGGTATTGCTCCATGAGCGGAACTGTATGCCATCCGCCGCCGGGTATTCGGCGACACGAATCACCGGATACGGATACGATGTGCCGGGATGCCAAGGATAGTCCCACTTGAAGTTGGCCGGCCCGCCAGGACGGCCAAAGCGCGTACGCTTGTAGTTGCATCCGAGGTTGTGCGACGATCCGGCGTCCGTGGACTTCAGGCCCGGCC
>CAVJWR010000038.1:13367-19518 GCA_963653155.1 Limosilactobacillus gorillae | reverse complement strand
GGCCAGATCATCCTGAGGCACTGCGTGTCGTGCAGCCCCATTTCGGGAGCGGGGCCATCGGCATTCATGAATCGGTTCAGGTTGAGCACTGCGTATTTTCCGGCAGGCAGCGGATCGAACTTGAACGCGATCTCTGCGCCATGGTTCGCCTGGGAAAGGCGTCCGCGCACCTGCGGACTCATCTCGTCCGGCTCCATGCGCCTCGCGCCGCCCGTCATCTTCGCATCCTTGGCTACGGCAAAGCGCACACCCGTTCCCACAAGCACCGCAAGCGTCTTCTCCGCCCCACCATCCACAATGGTTGCGGAACAGAAACGCGCATCACCCTTCACGACATCCGCCGAAAGGGTAAGCTTGCCATCGGAAAGCGTCGCCCTGAGGCCTCCTGTCGTCTTCACTGTGGCGGATGGCGATACCCCGATCACGTCAAGCGTCGGACTCTTCGCAGGGTCAAAGGCATAGAAAAGCGTTTCCGCGCCAAGCACCGCGCCGGACGACACCGCCGCCGGAATCGAGATGCGTCCTGCGGGCACCCTGCCCTGCACCGTAACGCGGGCACCTACGCCGGAAGTCGCCTTGAGCGTCAGCCTGTTGCCGCCGGCCTTCAGTCTGCCGGGAAATATGCGCGGATTCAGCTGAACTTCGGTGGACGCGGAAAATTCCGCGACATCGCCGATTGGAGCCTTTACCCGTACGAGATAGGCGTAGCGTGCGCGTACCGCATATCCGGCGGGGTTCGCGAGCGGACGGAACGTCTTGCCGTTATCCGTGGATATCTCGATCTCGGCCTTGGTTCCATCGCGCCTGACCGCCGAATATCCCGCTTGCACAATCGGGTATCCGCCGCCGTTCACGCGATAGCAGAACGAATCCGCGCCAACCTCAGTGAATGCCGGATTGCCGACGCTCGGCGCACCGTTGTAGCGTATGAACCCGCTAAGGTACTGCGGGAACGTCCGCTCTGTACGCTGCAGGAACACCTTCTCCGTGTTGGCATGGCAAAGCTCGGTGGCATCAGGACGGTACGGCGATTCGTAGCCGCGATACGGACCTTTCTTCGACCTCACGACAAGGTCGTTGCAGTTGCCGTCATTCACCTGCCACACGCGGAAGCTTTCGCCGGGATTCAGGGTGACGCCGATCTTTGGTACGCAGTCCGGCGTCTGCACCCAGTGCCCTCTGGTCGATTTGCGCGTGAAGCACTCCGGCTCGATCCCGATGCGCGGGAATATCCCGCATTCGTTGTCGGCCTCCTCAAGTCCGGCCGCCGTCTCGTTGTCCATGGCTGGGAAGAATTTGCGGAACGACACGTCGTATATGTGGTTCTTGCCGCCGTAGAAAACCTGCTGGAAGCTGTGCCCATACCCTCCTGTCTGAACCGCCGGACATTTCGCCACCGCAACGAACAGGTTTGCGGCCAGATTGTTTAGTGGTCCGCACTCGAAGCCGCAATAGCCGTTGAACATGTACATCGCGTTGTATTCGACATCGCGCGGCGTATCGCTCCCCGGCAAGAACATCGCGGTATGGTTCATGAAGTAGTCCATTGACGACAGCACAAAGCCGAACAGCCTGTCGGACTTCTCGCGATCCGGCATCGCATCAAGGCGCAGGGTATCCGCAAGATCCCCGAAGCTGCGGGGATCCACATCCCCAGCGTTGAGGACTATCGGATACGTCAACGGACTTCCAGACACGTTCGATATCTCGACGAAATCCGTCGTGACCTTCTCCGGGCAGTCGAATTCAAACGACTCGCCCGGCCTGAGAAGCGCAACCTTCCTGAAAGGACGCCTTGCGGTCTCAAAGTCCACGGCAGTCGGGAGATTCGGGAAGTTGTCGCCATTCAGCACCACCGCTGGATCATTCTCCGGCAGGATGCCGTTCGGCCAATATGGTACCGATTTCCCGCCGATGCGAAGGTCTCGCGCCTCGCGCCCGGCTCCAAGCGATCTGGTCGTGCCGGGTATCCACCCGATGCCGCCGCCCGATACGCCGTCAAAGCTATCGTCAAAGGAAAACAGGGCCCGCGTATTTTCATCCACACCGAACGACTTTGCGGGCTTGAAGTCGCCACTGTAGCGTTTGCCAGTAGAGACGCGCAGAAGGTCTGCCGCTCCCTCAAAGAGTGGCCTCGTAGGGTCAATGTTCGCCTTTTTCCTTGCGCTCAGCCAATTGGATCCAAGGTAGAACTCCAAGCCCCCCTCGTCGTTTGGATACTTGATCTCCTGATCTGCAAGATCCAATGCCTGAAGCTTCGGCACAGGGAGATTCAGTACGCGATGCCCATCCACGAACACCTCGGCCACGTCGCCCGGCGTCCACTGCATCGCAAGATGGCACCACTTGTCCTTAGGGAGTTTCACGTTCGCGGAGCCTTTGTATACCATATTGGTCCGATCCCTAAGCACGATGTCCACCATGCCCGGCTGTGGACGGTACGACAGCTCAAGCATCGCCCCCTTCCCGCCGATGCACATGTGTGCGCGATAGCTCTGGTAGCACTGGAAGAGTATGATCGGGCGGCACTTCGTCTCGCCCTTGTCCGTGTATGTCGTGGGCTTCCAGTCGCTCTTTAGCCACGATTCCACCGTTCCGGCCCCGGACGGGAAAAATATCTGGCGCTCATCGCGCAACTGCACCGACTCGGCCCAGCTTGCCTGCGAACGTGTCTGATACCAAAACGCCTTCTCGTCCGCACCGCCAAGACGAATGGCGAGATCGCCGGGTTCGCCAGAAACGCCGGCGGCGAAATTCGATTCGTCGTATTTCGGGAACGGCAGGAATTCCGCCGTACGCAAAACCAGCGATTTCATCCGCAGGCGAGGCATCTTGTCATTCGCGTTTGCGTTCGGCATCCCATAGAGGTCATACGGCTTGGGCGACGCCCCAACCTTCATGAACAGCCGAACAGTCTTGGCTTCGGTGTGAATCCTTCCGCGCTCGACGAACCTGAAATTCCTGTTCGCCGGAAACATCAGGCCGGTCCATCGCCTGTCAACCACAGACTCCGGCAGCACTTTCCCAGCCGCGTCAAGCTGCTGGACGCGCAACATTAGCCTACAGCTCACCGGGGCCTCGTTTCCTATCTCAGTCTCGAACCTCACGGAACGTCCGTTAAGCCCTGGCGGCACGGCGATGTCATATGTCGCCTCCGGCTCGCCCGGCGAACGGACGGCGAACGTGAGCGCACCTCCATCCACCTTGTCGATCTTCATCCTCGGAGTTGCGCCCCACTTGACGGTGGAGGCAAGCGCTCCGGCAAAGAGATTGTCGGTTCGGTCTGGATCGGCAACGGCAAGCGGCGTCTTGGAATCCACCCTACAGACAAGTCCAGTAGTCCCCTGCGGAACCTTGAAGCGGAGGAATACACATCCATCCGTACGACCCGGAAGCGCAGTCACATTCAACGCCTTGCGTCCATTCCTGGAAAGTGCGCTGATAGCGAACCCAGAGCCGGGCTTCACACCGGCACGGGACACAAGCTTGTTGGTCGATACCTCAACCTCATACGGGAGCGTCGCATCCCAACGCCTGTTCCACTCCAAGCTGAACTCCTGGGCCGACTTGCCGCCCACCGCAGACTTGGCGCGTTCCTGCGTCTCCGTCGGGAAGGCGACGCATGGCCAGCATGTCGAACTGTCCCAAGGGTACACGGACATCTGGAGCAGCGCAGTCTTCTCGCCTGACTGGCTCGGATACTTCACGATCAGGCGGTTGCGTCCCGGCCGTGCAGGTATGTTCATCGTCAAGGACTTCAGCGGCAACCGCTCGCCGTTGAGAAACGCGACGGCACCTTTCGTCCAGTTCGGAGCCGTGCATCGCAATATGGTCACTGCATTGCTCGGCACGTCGAACTGCACTGCGGACACCTCGTATGCCCGGTTCGCCCGCAAGAGTCCCTGTTCCTTTTCCGTGTACGGACGCCGACGCGGAGATGCGTTGTACCACGCCGCCCCCGGGAACGCGACGCACTTCCATTGCTGTCCGCCAAGGACTGGCAATGCGTCCGACCCTGCCGACGCGTCCAGCAGTGTCGCGTCATCGGCATCAAGCGCATCCATCGGCCCTGCGTGCCGGACGACATCCACAAGATTCGGCGCAACCTTCGCGTCGGGCGTCTCTACGGTAGTCCACAGGCGTCTGCGTGTGCCGCCAAGCGTGAAGTCCGCAGATGCCGCATACGGTGATGCGCCCAACGGAAGCGGCAGGTAGTGCGATCCGGCTCCGCATGAAAGCACACGCTCTACAGTCTCTCCCGGAGCCACACGGTCGATTCTGAACGTCTGCCGCCGTGTCATCCACTGCGGAGCCAAGTGCACCACACACCAGACATCCTTGATTGGCACCTTGCCCTTGTTCGCGAATGAAACCCTGACCGTGCCGGACTTCAGGTCCGGCACAACCGAAAGGGATGCGTCCTTGAATTTGCGAGACACCTGCCTCACGTCATCGGCGATCCAGGTGCCCGGCAGGGCGCAACCGAGATCCGTGAGCATCTGCACGACACGGCGAGAATACATCCCGCTGTACGATTTCTCAAGCGCCGCCTGAGGCGTCACGCGCGGAGCGACGTTGCGCCCGGTCTTCACCTCTGCCGCGATCCTCGCGTCGAGAACCGTCCGGCACATCGCGTTCGCGGACATCCCTTCAAGATCCGCAAGGTCGAAATACGGCGCATCCCGCCGTCCATCCAACGCGGCATCGTACTGGCGCACCTGCGGCGGCAATCCAAGGACTTCCTTCAGCACGGACGGGTCTTCGCGGACCTCCTTGACGTCAAGCTCTGGCGCGTTTGTCGCGCCTACGGGCTTGTGGCGCAGCTTGCCGACGCGTATGTTCTCCGCAAAGAGCCTCTTCGGCGGCAATTCGGCATCGCCACGCACCTTCACGGCAAATCCGGCTTCGCCGCACACGACGTTGCGCACAAAGATGTTCGATATCGCGGTCGGCCACGTCTTCTCGGCTTTCTTCGTAAGCTCCTTCACGGGGTTGCCGTCGTAGTACATCTCAGTCTCGAATACGGCCTGACTTGCGGACACGCCCTTTATGTTCTCCAGCCATACGTTCTCCACAAAAGCCCCGCGCTTGGAGTTCGTCTTGACGAATAGGAATCGCCAGCAATCCGCCTCTACAGTGCAGTCTGTCATGTAGATGTTCCGGATGCCGCCAGAGACTTCGCTTCCGATGGCGAGGAGCGTATGCCCATGAACCGCACGGCAATTGCGGATCACCACATTCTGCGTGGGGATGTTGCGTTTGCGTCCAGATTCATTGAACCCGCTCTTGATCGTGTACGTATCGTCCGTCTGGTCAAGCGAGCAGTTCTCTATCAATGCCCGGTTGCACGACTCAAGATCGAGTCCGTCGGTGTTCGGTCCGGTGCAGACCGAATCGACGCCACGCATCACTATATCCTCGCACACGCGGAAGTGCATCGTCCATGCGGGCGAACCCCTCACCTTCACGCCCTCCACGCGCACGTTCTTGCACCGTTCGAAGTGCATCACCTGCGGACGGGGAAATCCCTTCTGCGGGTTGATCATGAAATTGTCATGCCAGTACGCCACATCGCTCAGGATTGTGCCGTCGCCCATCACTGCGACATTCGTGCAGGCATTCGCCCCGATGAGGGCCCAATGCGTCATCGTTGGCCTTCCGTTCGGCTGAAGCGGCGCACGCATCACTATTACCGGATCGTCGGGGAAATGGAGCGTCGCCCCCTTCTCCACGACAAGCGCGACGTTGCTCTTGAGCCGGAACGCACCCGAAAGCCATTCGCCGGGCGGCAGAACGACGCGTCCGCCGCCGGATTTCGATGCGGCATCGATGGCCGATTCAATCGCCTCGGTGACGGGCTTTCCGTCTTCCTTCGCCCCATACGCGGTAATGGGGAAGTCGCGGGCTGGTGGAGTCCATTCCGATACCGTAAGAGGGAAAGGCGCACCCTCGACGACGAGAGGCTTTACCTCGGCACGAACACCTGCGGCCGCCATGCATAGGCAGACGGTCAGGAAACCAAAGCACATCAACGAATCTCTGTGAAGCATAACTCTCCTCATGGATATTTATGATTTGCGATTTTTCGATTTATGATTTGCGATTGCATTTAGCTATTTGGTTATTTTATGATTTTGCCCGCCGTAGCGAC
>CAVJWR010000038.1:8847-13325 GCA_963653155.1 Limosilactobacillus gorillae | reverse complement strand
AGCGACGGCGCCTCGCCGTCGTGCGTTGCGCGGGAGGGTCGCAGTCCTCTGCGACCGACAATCTGCGACACGGACGCAATGAATTGCGTCCCTCCCGTAGCGACGACGCCCTCGTCGTCGTGGCGGCGATTTCATCGAAATCGCCCTACCTAATCCCCAAATGCAATCAAAAATCATAAATCCTCCCTCGCCCTACCAAATCCTCAAATGACTAAATCCTTAAATTCAATCGCAAATCGTAAATCGAAAAATCGTAAATCGTAAATCCCATTACCCTCTACCTAACCCCCAACACCAGACCTGTCGGACGCACACTTATCTTGCCGCCATTCGGGAAATGCGACGCATAACGCGTGAACGTCGCGCCTGAAGCGGCATTTCCATACGTACCGGCAGACAGCCTGTTGCCATCGGAATCGTATACGGCGGCAAAGCCCTGGGATGTTCCCGCCGGAATGTCGATTTTCCAGTCATCGCCATCGGCGCCAAGGTGAAGCACAGCGTTCTTGCAGTTGAAATGAGCGCCTTTGGCAAGTCTGAGCGTACCATTGCCTTTCACCGTCACGTTCGTGCCATTGAGCCAAGTTCCTTCCTCGGCAAATTCAAGCGTCCCGGCGGACACCGTCAGATCTCCGCACGATTCGATCACGTTCGTGACCGTAAGCGTACCCTCGCCACATTGGTGCAGCCCCACTCCGCCCGTAATCTTGCCGGACACATAGCGGTATCCCTCAGGGTTGTCTTCGAGCCATCCCTCGAATATCTCCATCATTGCGGGATATTCGCCTGTCAGCTCGCCCTTCTTCAATATGGCAAGCTTTTGGCAACGCTGCGTTGTGGAGTGGAGGTCAAGCCTATAGCTTTTCCCGCTGTTGTTCGCCACGCAGCTATCCACGCTTCCACCATCGCCGCCTATCTGCACGATTCCGTTCGTAATCACTTGATCTACGGTCGTCTCCACAACGATGTCGCCATTGTTGTAGTTTCCATATCCGATAGTCAAGTAATTGAACGTGTTGCCCGGCACTTCGAAGATTACACGTCCCTCTGACGATGGGTTGAATCCGGCCGACTTCTGGCAATCCACAGGCACATTCCGTATGCGAAGCGTACCGGGGCCGTACTTGCGGAACGAATGCGAACCACGAAGGCCTCCGGAAAGGATCAGTTCCGAGCCAGCCTGAATCTCCACGCCCTGATGCGCAGAAATTTCATAGCGCAGATATCCGGCAAACTCATTCGTCGTGTTCGGAGACGTCGTGATTGAGCGCTTTCCGATGAAGCTCTGCACAAGCATGGACTTCTTGACGGTGGCGTTGTCAAGCCACAGACCATGGTTCGCGATGCCTACGCTGCCCACAAGTCCGCCCTGATTCAGGTTTACGATTATCGAATCAAGACTGTTATCCTTCGGCTTGCCAGTATAGGCCCCATCCGGGTTGGAGAGCAGCCCAGATACGCGGACAAGGCTTGACGTGATCGATATTGCTCCGCCGAAATAGTTGGTGCCTTCGAAAAGCACTCGGCCCGTGACGTTCGCGGCCTTTCCCCTACCATCCACGAATATCTTGTGTGCCCCCATATCATCGGCACTCTCATTCAGCGCATTCCTCACGATAAGCGTCTGGTTAGTATCTGCATGGAACGTAAGCTGGTCAATCACCTTGATCGGGTTGTCTATCACGTATGTGTGCGCCGTCGCGGCGGCATCGTTTGTCAGTGCAGAAATGCGAGGGCCGACCGTAATCGCGTTAGCGGGTTCGCTACGCGAGAGCGTGAAGCCAGCCTCGCCATCCGCCGCCCTGAACAGGATCTCATGCAATGCGACATCGGAATCGACAGACGCAATAGACCCGGACTTCGCGAAGGTGACGCCAAACGTACCGTACTTGAGATCGATCTGTGAATCATCCCAGTTGCCGATATCCATAAGAGCCTCCGATTCCGCTCCAGTCCAAGAGGCCTCATGTATCTCACCGCCAACTACGATAATTGATCCACCCTTCAGATTCGGCAAGGTTGACGGGGTGAAGTACCCCACAGAATATGTCTGCCCATTTACGGCGAGGGACTTTACCCTCAATTCCGAGCCTTTCGGAAGCGACAGGTTTGCAGTCTCTCCTATCGTCACAGCCTCAAGCGCAGATGAGAATGGATTGACGGATGCCAGGGATGCGTCAAAATCACCATAGACAACAAGCTGATTGACGGACTCTAGCGCCGACAGCTCATTCGTGGAATTGCACAGAAACACGGCTCCGGAAGCAACCGTAACGGAATGCGTTCCGCTGAATCTCGCCTTGCCCTTGATCTCAAGTGTGCCGGCACGCACCTCGGTCGATCCTTTGAAATTGCTGTCGTGGTGCTCGAACGTCTGCCTGAACGAACTGGCCTCCTTCGCATCCAGCACAAGCGACATCGCACCCCTCAGCGGGGCGTATGTCGTAAGGTCTTCCGCCCCGCCTGTGATCGTCAGTGTAGCCTCGCTCGAAGATGTGACACAATATGTGTTGTCGTCCTTTCCTGCATTAGCACCCAAATACGCATCATTCCAGAAGACGTTGTTTTTAAACACATTCTGGGAAAGGCCTGCAACGGTCTGGTCAAATCCGGCCATGTCTACATAGGATACGCCATTAACCAAGGTGGTGCCGGTATAGCGCCACGTGATCTTCGCGCCGCCCAATACATTCTTCGCACCGCACTTCACCCTTGTAGACGCCACCACAAGTTCATCAAACGCATTTCCGGTGTTGTTCAGCACGAGAAAGCCGCCGCCCGACCAGGCTTCGCCACCGCTGACGCGCCTCGCGGTGATGGGTCCGTTCGCGGTCATCGTACCGTAGAGATTGAGATAGATATCTTTCTCACCTGCATCGAGTCTTCCGTCAAAGATGGTGGATGGTCCTCCATTTGTCGGGTGCCCAGTGTTGTTCGCGTTATGCCTCAGGCGGAATGACCGCGTACCGGTGATGTCGCCGGACAGTCTGGTGTTCGCGAAGAAAATCATGTTCGTATTTCCGTCGCCCGTGCCATCTATGTTCCCGTAGCTGACATCCTTATCGCCAGTAAACGAAAACGTATTGCCAAATGTCACGTATCCATCCGACGAGGCAGGCGCGACATTGAACTTTATGCCCGCAGATGCGTCCGAGACCGTGACGGCACCCGTCCCAAGGGCATTCTCGGATGAGACGCTTACCGTACCTTCAGATACCACAACGCCACCAGAGAAGTCGTTGCCAACGCCAGAAATGGACAGGTCTCCGCCACCGGTTTTCAATATAGATCCGGAGCCTGTGATCCGCTCCGAGACGGAATCGGTGCTGCCGCTCCCCACCGCATACTCGGTCTCACCCGTCAAGGTAATGTCCGCAACGGCGACGGACAACGCCATGCACGCGAGTACGGCAAATAGATTTTTTTTTCTTCTACAGTCATCATGGCTCGTCTCCTTATAGTTTGAAATGGCGGCAATTATATTTGTTTTTTTTTTCTACAGTCAAGTCCACGCCCATGCCTACCTCAACGGCGAGCATGGGCTTGCCCGCAATGCCGGTCACTCAAGCGGTGCGCAATTCACGCCCTGCCTTATGAGCCTCGTCCTGTGCACCTTCATGCGGCGCAGGAAATCATCGTAGGAGGGCTTCCCGTTGCCAGACCAGAAAACCTCCGCGAGCGCACAGCCGCGAGGCCACATCTTCCATTCGAGGTCGAACTTATTCCAGGTGTACTCCGACCAGTTGTTGCCCTGTCCGCCGACGATGTGGCTGCGCAGGTTCTCCGGCACTCCTTCGCAAAGATCCATGGAATGGCATTTCTCAAGCGTAATGCGTCCGCCTATGTACTGGAAGGGATCGTCCTTCAGCCCCTGCCCATAGTCGATGTAGCAGTAGCTGTTCGGCGTCATCACCACATCGTGCCCTTTCGCCGCGAGATCTGAAGGGGAAAGCCACGCATGGCCCGCACCCTGCTTCCCAAGACGCCAGCTCATGCCCATTGCGGACTTCGGGATGCCTTCGCCAAGCAGATACTCGTCCCATCCAAGGGCGCGTTTGCCGCGAGCCGCCAGGAACTTGACGAAATGCTTTGTGATCCACGGCTGAAGCCCCTTCTCGTCGCCAAGGCCCTCATCCTTGATGCGCTTCTGGCACTTCGGGCAATCTTTCCAGCGAACCTGAGGGCATTCGTCGCCTCCGATATGCACCACATCCGAAGGGAACAGGCGGCACACGTAGTCAAGCACATCCTCCATGAACTTGATGGCCTTGTCGTTGCCGATGCAAAGGACATCCTTCTCGATTCCCCAGATTGAGCGGGGGGTACGCTTGGCAAGGTTCTCCGGCTTGCAGGCGAACTCCGGATATGCGGCCAGGGCGGCAAAGACGTGTCCTGGAAGCTCGATCTCCGGCACAACCTTCACATGCCGCTCGGCGGCGTATGCGATTATCTCCTTCACGTCCGCCTCAGTGTAGAAG
>CAVJWR010000038.1:1981-8837 GCA_963653155.1 Limosilactobacillus gorillae | reverse complement strand
CCGTAGGTCTGCCCGTCAGTCTCGGCAGAGTATTCGCCGTTCGCCTCATGCTTCAGCTTTGCGCCGAACTTGGGGCTTGCCGGGCGCACCGCCCCGTACTTGACCAGTTCCGGATAGCCGGGGATATCAATACGCCAAGCCTGATCTTCCGTCAAATGCCAGTGGAGCACGTTCATCTTGTACTGGGCCATCTGGTCTATCACATTCTTCAGTACGTCCTTCCCGAAGAAATGGCGGCAGTCGTCGATGAGCATCCCTCGCCACGGATAGGTGGGGCGGTCAATTATTGAGACGCACGGGTATCCGTTTGTTCCGACAAGCTGGTTCAGCGTCTGGCGGGCATAGAATTCGCCGGCCGTATCCGAGCAAGCAATCCTGATTCCCTCCGTAGGATTCACGCGCAGCCTATAGCCCTCTGAGGCTATCGTCCCATCCTTCTCCACGACAACGGGGGCATCGGCCGGCACCATGTGCCGATCGCACACCTGCACATCAGCCGGCTGCGGTATCACCGAAAGCGCTGCGGCAAACAACATGTCTATCATCTTTTCTTCTCCTTTTTGCTGGACTGCATCTTATCTGAAACCTTACACTGGACCGATCTCCCGGAATCGCCCGACAGCGAAACCCACCTTGAGTCTTCCCGGCTCGAATCGAGAGCGGCATCGACAAAGCGGATCGTGCGAAGTCCATCCTTTGCCTGCGGGAAATCGCACCCCTTCTCGCCACGCAACGCGGCACAGAACTCACGGTAGTGGTTCGCGAACGCCTCTATGAAGCCCTCATGGTGTCCTGCTGGCGTCCTGGAGCAACGCTTCGACACTTTGGACAATTCGGCGATGTATGGGGCATTGCGCTTGTATATGCGCTCCGGACCGAATGCCTCCCGCACATGGAGATAGTTCCCTTCCTCGACGATCCAGGATAGCGAAGCCTTGTCGCCATAGACGCGCAAGCGAAGTCCGTTTTCCTCCCCGGTCGCGATCTTGGATGCCACCATCACGGCCTTAGCCCCCTTTTCGAGGCGCATCAGGATAGATGCGTCGTCATCGAGCCGATTGCCGGGGGCGAACGACGACAGGTCGGCGGCAACGGCCTTTATGCGAAGTCCAGTCACATACTCTATGAGGTGCGCACCGTGTACGCCTATGTCGGCGACCACGCAGCTTTTGCCGGACTGCATGGGGTCCATCTTCCATGCGTTCCGCTTGTCAAGAGGCTTCGTGAAGTCTATCTTGCGGAAGCTTCCCTGCTGATACTCCACCACAACCTTGCAGATAGTCCCCAAGTCGCCTCTCGCCACCAAGTCACGCGCAAGCTTGACCATGGGATATCCGGAATACGTGAAAGGCACTCCAAGCAGCCGGCGTTTCCTGCGAGCAAGCCCCTCAAGCTCCTGCGCCTCCGATGACGACACCGCCAGAGGCTTCTCGCACATCACGTTCAGCCCCGCCTCCAATGCCGCCTTCGCGATTGGGTAGTGAGAACTGTTTGGCGTGCAGACCGCAAGGAAGTCTATGCGCCCCCTTTCGCCGTCGATAAGGCTACGCCAATCCCGGTATGTCCGATCCGGCTCAATCCCAAGCTCCGCACCCGTTGCGGCATTGCTGGCCTGATCGCGCGAAAAGCATCCGGCCACCAGATCGGCGAGATCATCCATCCTTATCGCGGCGCGATGCACGGGACCTATGAAAGATCCCCTTCCCCCTCCGACCATAGCATATCTGAGACGCCTCATGCAGTTTCGCCCTTATCTTTTGCGAGGGACCACTATTATCCCTCTCTTTGAGAAGTGTACCCAGTCGTTCGTCCACGATGTGTCCCTGAAAGGCTTTTCGAAAAGCTCGTCGCGGGGGATTACGTCGTCCGCCGTGCCCCGCTTCCCGTCTGGACCGAGGGAAAGCACGACAGGATGTCCATTCGTCTGCGGCTCATAGACGTATGGCCTCTTCCACGGATCGGGAATTATCGTTCCCCACGAACTGGCGTATGGCCCAAGCCATCCGGGATACCTCGAAGTCTTTGCGGACAGCGCATCCAAGCCTCCATCCTCGGCTGTCGGATAGCATCCGCAATGGAACTTGTACCGCCCCAAAGCCTCTGCGAGGGCATCCACGCTGCGCTGGGCGAAAAGCATCTTCGTGTTCACCGCCTTGCGCTTTTCGACGACGCCAGCCTGCTTGAACACAAAAGAGGCGATAAGCGCCATGCCCACAAGCAGCAGAAGGTAGAAGCCCAAACCTCTCTTGACCATAGGTGCGCCAAGCCCAAGCTCGCGGCGCTTCAGCTCGTACTCGCGCGCGATCGCCTTTTTCCTCGTCGCCCGAAAGGCGGCATCATGCGACACGCCCTTTTTGTCTGTTCCATCCATTTGCCGCTATTGTACCACAAAATTCACCGCTCTGCCGAAACGAGAATTTACGATTTACGATTTTTCGATTTGCGATTGCATTTAGCCATTTGAAGATTTTATGATTTGGGAGGGCGGTTGCCCTCAACCGCCGGGCCGTTGCGGGCGGGGAGGGTCGCGCTTGTCGCGACCGCGAATCCCACCGTGGACGCATTTCCGTGAAATGCGCAAAGTAGCGACGGCGCCCCCGCCGTCGTGGCAACAGCGCCCGTAGCATCATAATTCTCGGTTTTGCCCAAAAGTGAGAATCGGTTTCCTCAAAGGCTTTTGCCAAAACCCCGAGTACCGGCTTCGGCAGGTGGCACTCGGAAGCCGCCGCCCAAATCCAGTGTCTCGTACGTGAGGTTGAGCACGATCAGTCGCTTGCCAACGAACTGCCGCGCCAAGCGAACCGCCCAGGCCGGGTCGTTCGCGATCAGCAGAGCCTCGTCGTCCCGCGTCGCCGTAATCGCCGCAACGCCTCCGTTACGGTACTCGACATGCCAGGCCCCCGTGCGCTGAAACGCCTCGACATGCGTTGCGTAGAACGCAAGCCAACGGCGCACCGTCGCACGAGACGCCGACGAGAGCCGTTCCAGATCCATCGACAGCATCGGTACGCCCGCCATCGTCGCAAGAAAATGCCTGTTGACATTGTCTGGCGTCTCGCAATCCGCCCAGCAGATCGGATCCGCATGAATGGGCACACCGTCACCCATCATGACGCGAACCTGTGCGATACGCAAGAGGTTCGCCAACCACTCGAACGGCACGTCGCCGGCCCTGAACTGCGTCGCGAGGGAGGCCATGAGCGGCGTCGCGTAGCTCTGGCGGAACTCGAAAAGGCCATCTGGCCTCACGGCCCTCAGCTTCGCCATCAGCTGCGACACGTAAGCAAAGGACGCCACGCCACGCGGACGCTCGACGGATGGCGGAATCGCATCGAGAAAGTCGATCTTGAGTCCATCCAGATCAGCCGTCTTCAGGAGCCGCACGAGCTGGTCGTCAACCGAACCCATGAATGCGCCGTCAAGGGGATCCGCGAGCACGTTTCCCTCGAAGGGCACGAGGCCCTTTGCCGCGAAGCCGCCCTTCGCGTAGGCCTCGGAGCGCGTGCCGACAAAATACGGGGCGACCCACACGAGGTACTTGAGGCCCAGCGCACGCATTCGCGCACGGTGCGCCTTGAAGTCGGGGAACTTCCGCCGCGAAAACGAGTCCCATGTTCCCGTGTCACGATACCATGTCGCAAGCGTCTCTGGATTGACGCGCTTCGCCTCGTCATAGCTCCAGCCGTCATCCAGGATGAACGTCCTGAAGCCAAGATCAGCCGCGAGGGCCGCCATCCGTTCAACCCAATCCTGCGTAAGGGCCGCATGCACGGCGTACCAGGTGCAATAGACGGGTTTCCAGGCGGCATCCGGATAGTTTCGTCGCGGATAGCCGAGCGATACGCGCCAGTCCGCAAAGGCCCTCTGCCAGTCGCAGTCCCGGCGATCCAGCGTCACGGCAAACGGTCGAAGCGTTCCGCCCGCTCCGGCCACGACGCGAAGCGTCACCTCCCATACGCCCTTCTCCTGGTTGATCTTCGATTCGATCCGCGTGTCCCACGTCAGCACATCCGCCCCAATCGCGAACGCATTGCGTCCGGCCTCATTGAAATAGGCCACGAAAGGGACATCCGCCTGTGGCGCGGACGTCGCGCCCAACGCCCACTTGCGGTCCTGACGGGGAACGAGCCAAGACGGCATCCACATCTCCTGCACGTCCCAGATCGGGACGTCCACGCGGACAGCCGAGCAATCGCCGGTCGCCGGAACCGTCGCCACCGTCCGAACGCCGACCTCCGGCGCCATCAGCCGAATCTCGTCCGACGGTGCCAAGGCCCCTGTCGCGGCAAGGAGAACAAACATCGAGACCATCAGCCGGTCACTCCTTTCCTGTCCAGCCCGTCGGCAGGACAACGTCCGCCGACAGCTTGCCGTCCGCGCTCTTGCGCCAGGCAACCTTCAGCGTCTCCGTCGGCGAGAGCGGCATCTCGCCCTCGCACCAGTCAAGCGGCAAGTCTGCGGGCACGGCAACCGACACGGTCTTCTTCGCGTAGTCTACGGCCCGAATGCCGAGGACATCCCTGTAAAGCGTCAGGGCCACGTGACTCGCAAAGCCATGACTGCAGGACGCCGTCGTCTTGTCATGTTCCCACAGTGTGCCCGTGCGCCGCGCCATGTAGTCGAAATAATCCCTCGTCTCGTCCAGAATGATCTTCGACAGGCCTTCGCGCGACAGGCATTCAAGCCGCAGGTAGTTGCCGATAAAGGCGTTCGACGGCCAGATCTCCTGATGACTCTTGAGCGACGTCCGGTCTTCGGCCAGCCGCCTGGGGCCGAAGTCGCGGACAAGCGTCCGCCAGAGTTCGGGATGCGTCTCGGGCCTCGCCGTCCCGAAGAAGAACGCATAGTACTGGCACGTTTCCGTACACACGCCTGACGGCTTGAGCGAGCCGTCGGCCTGTCGGACGGCATTGTCGCAGAACCACTTGCCCGTCCAGCTCTGGCGGCGGATCGTCTCGCGCATCGCCACTGCCTCAGCCGCAAGATCCGGGCGCCCATAAAGGCGGTCCATCACATCGAGCGCCTCTGCAAAAGCCATGTTCGAGGGGTAGCTGACGTCCTGCACCAGGCGATTCGCGTGGCTCCATTCGACAAACACCCACTGGGGAAGATGCTCCAACAGCCCATCCGAGTTGCGGAACGAATGAAGATAGTCAATCAGGGCCTCCAGGCGCGGCTTCAGCGCCTCCACCGTCTCGCGATCCCCCGAACGCGCCAGGTATTCCTCGACCTCGAACACAAGCCACAGGCCCCAGTTCGGAATGAAGTTGCCGTTCCAGTGTTCAGCCGGATAACACATCGGCACCATGCCCTTCGGCAGGTCGTCAAACGATTCGGGCAATGCGTAATTCTGCAAGAAGAGGCGTTCGAGGTCGCTGTTTCCCGTCAACAGACGGCTGACGCGCCCGATAAAGAAGCTGTCGCAAAGCCATCCGGCCCGTTCGCGGCTCGGACAGTCCGTGAAGACGTCGACCGCATTCTGCGCAAACGTCTCCTTCGCAGCCGCAAAGATCCTGTTGAGCGCGGAATCCGACGAACGGAAAGTCGCTCGCCCGACTTCGGGATTCTTGTACGTGCGCATCGCCAGACTTGTGACCGTCAGCTCGCCGTCGAGCGTGAAAAGGCCGGCATAGCGCCAGACATACGGCTCAAACGCCTCGACAGCATAAACGCCCGGACGTTCAAACGTCCATTCGATGACATTGCAGCAGTTCAGGCGCGCGGCGTCAATCTCATCCCCCGTCAAGATCTCGTCAAACACGAAGACAAGCCGACCCGGCTTCCGCACATCGACCGTCAGCAGCGGGAAGCCACAGTCGTTGAGCCCGGCATCGACGATCACACTCTCGCCTGCCGACAGCCTCACCGGCCCGGATTCGGACACGGCGCGTCGGTTCCGGTACTCAACGGCAAGGCCATCTCGCCAAACGTCCGCCTCAAAGTCCTTGACCAAGAACTGCTTACGGCGCGGATCCGGCTTTTCCGCCTGAATGTACGGCAGGGCCTTGAGCCTCTTGCCCGGACAGGGCTTCACGTCCGCGCGCGAAATGACGCGAATCGCGCAGTTCGTCTCGAAGCGCGGATATTTCGCAATACGCGGCAAGAGCGCGACCGACGGCTGGACGGCAAGCGGAAGCGATGCATTAGTCGCGTCGGATCCGACACGGTAAGCCTCGGCGAAGCACCGCTGAAGGCTGTAGCGCGCAACCTTCTGAAGACGATCTGTCTTCTGCGCACGGAACGGACCATCCGTTCCCGTCGCCACGAGCGTCCGCCCGTCGGAAAGGACTTCCGCCTGAAGGAACGGGCTTTGATCGAGGTAGCAGTAACTGTCGCAGTTGTAGCCCGCGACGACGATCTCAAGGCTGTTGGTTCCCGCACCGGGCGCCAAAGGCCACTCGTCGACACGATGGAATCCCTTGGGGCCACGTGCGGGGCCATATCCGACAAACGCCCCGTTCAGGCGAATGCGATAGGCCGAGCATCCGGCAATCCGCAACGACGCCGCGCGGCCGTCGGACACGAAAGGCGCGCTAAACCGAACCGAGCAGTTGAGATCCAGCGTCAAGTCCTTCGGCCAGACTGGCCGTGCCGACAGAAAGCCGACCGCTTCACAAGGCGCCGCAGCGTCAACATGAAAAGCCCCCAACGGCAGGTTCGCCTCGTTATAGACGGTGCCAAGCCACGGCCGAGAATGGCAATAGCGCAAACGAATCGGTTGACGCACCGCATCTGACTTCACGACCAGCCGGGCGGAGCCGTCAATCCGTCCGCGAAACTCTGTCCAGACGCCCTTCCCATGCGGACGCCGCTCGCAAATCATGTTGACGATCTTCGCCGGATGGAAAACACCATC
>CAVJWR010000038.1:0-1971 GCA_963653155.1 Limosilactobacillus gorillae | reverse complement strand
CATTCGAAAAGTCGCGATTGTAGACGTAAAGCCGCTTGGCATGGTCAAAATCAAGGATGAACGAGTCCCCTTCGACACGTCCAGCCCTAAGTTCGGGAGACTGTTCCTCGATTTCCTTGAACCCGTAGTCGCGCTTGAGCGCCATCCGCGCGAGACGAAGTCCTACGATGCCCTTTTCGTTGGGATGGATGTCCGTCAGGTTGCCCACGTCATTGGCGACCACCATGCCCGCATTGGGCTGTTCACGCGCAAACGCGGCCTGTGCCTCCTGGATTTTCGCGATGTCCGCATACCCCCATGGCGCCAGCTGGACGAAATAGAGCTTGAGGTCAGGGTTCTCGAACTTCATGGACCAGCCCTCGTAAAGCGCATGCATCTTCGAGCGATAGCGTTCGGGTTCGCCCGCGTTCGTGCAGCCCTGATACCAGACGACGCCCCTGATCGCAAACGGACACCAGGGATTGACCATCTCGTTGAAGAGAACGCCCGGCTGATCCTGCTTGCGCCTGTGCGGAAAGACCGGCTTCGGATGCTCTCCATCCCATGCGTCCGACACGGGGAAGTCAAGAATGTCCTTGAGATCTGGTCTGGATGCCGTGCCTTCGCGCGGTGTCCAAGGGTCGATCCCCGTACCGCCCCACCAAGCGCCGACAAGCCCCAGCGGCACGCCACTTGCTTGGTGGACATGAATGGCGAAGTAGACGCCAATGGCCGAGAAAGAGCGCGGCCCACAGAGATTCTCCGGCAGGAACTTGCGCCAGACGACCGGCTTGGCCGCTCGCGTCTTCGGACGAGCAGAAAAGCTGTAGCTGCTCTGATCGCAGTAGCGCACGAGAGGCAAATGCGTGATCGAGCCAATTGCCGCGCCGTTGCGATCCGAAAAATGAGGATTCGGACTGTCCAGCGGAAACTCGCAGTTGCTCTGGCCCGAAACGAACCAGACGTCTCCGACCAGGACATCCGCAACCGCATGCGTCGAGCCGTCCGCCGTCGCCGCCAGTTCGCGACCTTCCCTTGAAAGCGTCAGCGGCGCAAGGCGACACGCCCATCGGCCCTCGGCATCCGCAACGGTTGTCACCGCCTGTCCGGCAAAGCGCACAGTGACCTTGCCGTCCGGCGCCGCCGTACCCCAGACAGGCACCGGACGATCCCGTTGCAAGACCATCCCGTCCGCAAACGGATCGGCCAGCCGGACTTCCGCCGGCGAATGGACTACAAGGGCGACAACACTCAGGAGAATCAGGAATCGGTTCATGGGCTCTACCTCACTTGACAATGATCATCTGCTTGCCGAAAGTCGGCGACCGCACGACGAGTTCGCCGGACTTGCCACGGACAATCGCCTGTGCAAGGCCATGAAACGCACGGATGGCATCGCCTTGCAGCGAATCGTAGTCCATCGGATCGCCGTTCCCCACGCCCGCGAGCCGACAGTCGCCTGACGTCGCGAACGAAAGCCTTTTGTTGAAATTCGTCACCGTCGCGCCCCGTGCGTCTGCCGCCCGGATTTTCACGAAGACGAGATCTCGGAAGCGCTCTCCCGTCAGCTCCAGCCGCACGGCGGGGCCGGCCGATTCGGGTTCGGGTGCACCGGGGCACTCCGGCCGCCAATGCGCACGGTAGATCCAGTACCGCTCCTTCGGGAATCCGCAAAGGTCGACGATGCAGTAGTAGGAGCTGCGTGCGCCCTTTTCGGCGTGCGGATCGGGCTCTCCGAGATAGTCGAAGCCCGTCCAGACGAACTCGCCGTACACGGCTGGATTGTTCGTCTGCGCCGCAAATTCAACGGCCGGCAGATAGTTGTTCCGACGAAAGACGCCGAGATCGTTCGCGCCGCGCGTCGAGACGGCCGAGCAGGTCTCTGTCGCGATCAGGCCGAGCCGACCTTCGCTGCTTGCCAGGTACCGGGCATAGTCGTCCGGCAGGTAGTTCGCCCCGAAGACGTCCGTCGCCCGCGCCATGCCGTTCGTC
>CAVJWR010000037.1:583-27574 GCA_963653155.1 Limosilactobacillus gorillae | reverse complement strand
GGAGGGGATGCCCGTCGGGCGTCCCCTTTAGCTTTTTTCAGATGGCAGTTGGTAGTTGGCAGTTGGTAGGCTTTGGCGGGTAGCTGGGAAGCGCATTTCGCGGAAATGCGCCCACCGGGGTCCCCTTTGGTTGCCAAATCTTGAAATCCCCCAATGGCTAAATGCAATCGTAAATCATAAATCGCAAATCGTAAATTCCCACTACCAACTATCCTCTACCCTCTACCAACTACCCACTACTATCCAAGTATGATATAATCCCGCCCATTATGAAAAACTTATTTGCCTCTTCTTGTCGGTCTGTCTTGCTTGCCGCCATTGCTTTGCCGCTGACGCAGGGGTGCGTTGGAAAATCTGCGTGCCAACAGGATCCTTTGGATTCTCCTTGTGCCGTTGAGACCATCGATCCGGCTCCAAAGAAGGTCACGAAGCGCATCGTCCTGCTTGAGAACGGGGATATCGGCAAATACTGGTACACATGGCTGAGATCCACGCTCAAGCGCAATTCGGATCCGCAGAATGTCTTTACGGCAGAAGGCACTACGCTTAAGGTGAGCGGCACTGACATGGGGTGCGTGACGACCCGTGACGCATATAGGGACTACAAGCTTACCTTGGAGTTCCGCTATGTGGACAATGATCGGCAGCTCAACAAGAAGGCCGCTCGCGATGGCGGAATACTTTTCCACTCCAATGGACCCGATGGCGCGTATGGGAAAGGCATATGGATGTACTCGTTTGAGTATAACATCATTCAGGGGGCGACCGGCGACATGATCGTTGTCGGCAACTGGAAAAATCGTCCAGATGCTCCGCACTATTCATGCAAGGGCAACGTCGATCCGGCCACAATGGGCAAACCGTCCCAGCACTGGGATCCGAAAGGCCCTGAAATCACCATGAAGGATAGTGGCCGTGTACGGCGCTGCGATGTGGATCTTGAGTGGAAAAACCTCATGTCCCAGCCGTTGTCGCCGAACGAGAATCCGATCGGCGAATGGAATACCGCCGTGGTGGTATGCAAGGGCGACAACGCAGAATTCTTCTTTAACGGCAAGAAGGTCGGTGAATACCGCGAACTGAAGCCGTCCGCCGGACGCATCCAGCTCCAGAGCGAGGGCTTCGGCATAGAGTATCGCAACATCGTGTTAGAGCCGGTCGATTGACGTGTCACAGTCTGCTTCAAGTCGCGAATTCCTGTGTGGCGCAAGAGGCAGCAGGCTCTCCATTGCCCAGGCAATGGGGAGCATTGCGTTCATGGGCGCCACTGTGCCTGGATTCAAGGCGAGGCTTCGGACGTTTGAGACTCCTGGGGATCGAGACCTCTCTACGCCGATAGAGCGTAGTGCGCCGGACTTCTTCACACGCGATCTCGATGATGCCGTGAGGAGCGGTGCAATCGACTTCGCGATCCATTCCGCCAAGGATTTGCCTGATCCCATTGCGGATGACCTTGACTGGTTTTGGCTTCCCAACAGGGAAGACCCAAGGGATTGCTGGGTCGCGCGGGCGGACAGTGCGTTCCTTGCGAAGCACTCAAGCCGTTGGATGGGGGCTGGCCTTAGGATTGGCGTATCGAGCGAAAGGCGACGCACATTTGCCAAGCGGATTTGCCCCAAGGCAATTTGCGCACCTATCAGGGGAGCGGTCGATTCGCGTTTGGCGCAACTGCAGTCCGGCAAGTTCGATGTGGCTCTGATGGCCGTTGCTGGTCTCAAGCGGCTTTGTCCAGATTGGGATGGAGACGCCATGCTCCCGATAGACGACGGCGCAAAGTTGGCGATACGCATCATAGGGATTGACGAGTTGCCACCCCCGGAAGGGCAGGGCTACATTGCGATCGTGTTCAGGAAGAGCGACCAGAGGCTCAATGCCATTAGACGGCATTTCGTCAAGGCCGTTCGCTTCACAAGCGCGGGTGTGGGCGATGCTGGGCTGATAACGGTGCGTGGCGCACGGGATATCGAAGAGGCGGACATTGTGCTGTCGGATGCGCTTTCCGGTTTTGGTTGCGTTGGCAGTTCACCCAAGTGGATCAACGTCGGCAAACGATGCGGTTCGCATTCCATGGTACAGGCGGACATAACACGCCTCATCTGCGACGAGGTTCGCAAGGGCAAGCGCGTGGTGCGACTCAAGGGAGGCGATGCCGGCCTGTTCGGCAGACTCGCCGAAGAGACTGCGGCATTGGATGGCCTTGACATTCCGTATGTCGTCAGGCCCGGCGTAAGCGCACTTGCGGCGGCAACCTCGCCGAACGGCATTCTCCTTACGAAGCGAGGCGAAGCTCGCGGATTCGTCGTCTCTACCCCGCGTTCCACCGGAAGCAGAACGCCACAGGTCTTTTTCATGGCTACGCGCGTCGCGCACGAGACGTTGAGCCGGTTTCCTCCAGACGAACGGTATGCGATGGTGTGGGATGCGTATGGGCCGCATGAACGGGTTGAGGCCGGCTTGTGCGGAAACCCAAGGCTATCCTGCTCCGATGAGCCTGGCCTGCTCGTCGTTGGATATGCGGGAACGCCGTTCTCCGCAAGGCGAATCCTGCTTACGTGTTCCGATGCCGTGATGCCCCATGCGGTATGCAGGTTTGAGGATATGGGATGGCACACGATCCCATGGTCGATGATAGAACTTAGGGCCTGTGATGGGATTGGCGACAGGATAGCAAATGTCGGCGACCGGTACGATGCCATTGTGCTTACGAGTCCGAGTGCGGCGCGGATATTCTTCGAGAAGTGCACATGCGACCTCCGCAGTCTGCCGAAGCTGTGGACATGCGGATCCGGTACTGACGCGGAACTGCGTCGGCATGGAGTCGCAAGCGACATAATGCCGTCAGCGAATTTCTCTGCGGCAGGCCTTGTGGAGCGTCTGCGGCAAGAGGGAACGAGGCTGGCGGGCTTGCGCGTGTTGAGGCTGCGAAGCGCGAAGGCCGGAGGTGCGGTGGCGTCCGCTCTGCGGCGACAGGGCGTGGCGGTGGATGACGTTGTGCTGTACGACAACGTGCCGGTGCTTCGTCCGGGAATGCCGCAGCCGGCATGTGATGCGGTTTTCTTTGCTAGCTCAAGTGCCGTGGAGTCGTACATTGCCCAGTACGGGGCCAAGTCGCTTTCCAGCAAGGAGATATACGTGATAGGCGAGCCGACCCGCCAGGCACTCCCTGTGCGGATGCGAAAAAGGGCCGTTCTGTTTCCGCTTGCGTGGTTCAAGTGCAGATGGGTTTAAAAGAATAAATGGAGGCATGTCATGGATAAGCTGATAGCGTCATTTCAGGTTGATCACACCCGTATCGGGTACGGTATCTTCGTAAGCCGTCGGGACATCGTGAACGGGGCGTATGTGACGACGTTCGACATACGGATGAAGCGTCCGAACGTCGAACCTGCCATCCATGCGAACGCCATGCACACCATCGAGCATATCGTCGCCACCTATCTGCGGAATTCGTCGTTCAAGGAGCATGTCGTGTACTGGGGGCCGATGGGATGCCTCACCGGGTTCTATTTCATCACGAACACCGCACAGGCCATCATGCCGAAGGATATCGAGAAGCTGATGCGCTCTGCGTTCCGCCACCTCGCGAACTATCGGGGGAAGGTGCCTGGCGCTACGCCCGTGAACTGCGGGAACTACCTCTTGCACGACCTTCCGATGGCAAAGTACGAGGCAAAGGCATTCCTCGCGCAGGAGTGGAAGTTCGACTACCCTCCGGCGAAACGGGTCAAGGCAAGGGGGCGCACGTTCTTCGATGCGTAAGGCCGAATAGGCTGATGCCTGCTTAGGCAGGTATTGCATTTGCCGCCGTGGTTTCCTATAATGGGGGGCATCGTTGGAGGAAAGTCATGGCGTGTTCTAAGTATAGGCAGATTCTGGCGGAGCTCAAAAGGCAGATACTTGAGTCCCGGTTCGATGCTTCGCATCCGTTTCCAAGCGAGGCGGCATTGGCGCGTACGAAGGGCGTTACGCGCAACACTGTGCACCGCGCCTACTCCGAGCTGCGTCGGCTGGGGCTAATCGAGGGCGAACCGGGGGCTTCGCCGCGCATCGCCCGGCGTGTTGTGTCGCGGAAGGTAGGGCTGATCATGCCCGGCGTATCGTATTCCGAGTTTTTCCAGCCGATCGTTGGCGAGATTTCGCGCCTCGCGCAGAGGCATGGGTATACGCTACTCTTCGGCAACATCACTTCGCAGAATCCGATCCGTCGTGCGGCCCAGGCAAAGCGCTTTGCGAAGGATCTGGTCGAACAGGGCGTGGCCGGCGTAATCTGCCAGCCGCTGGAGTTCATCGACAACGCGGCGGAGTCGAATGCCGACATTCTCTCGATACTCGACGCGGCTGGAGTCCCGGTGGTGCTGCTCGACTACGACATAGTGCCGCCGCCGGCTCGCAGCTCGTACGACCTTGTCGGCATCAACAACTTTCAGGCCGGCTCGCGCCTTGCGGGACATCTGCTGTCAGTTGGGGCCAAGAAGATCGATTTTGTGATGCGTCCCAATTGTGCGTGGAGCGTCCACGCCAGACGGGACGGCGTTCAGGCGGCGGTCTGGCGCGACGGACATGCAGACTCTCGTGTGCTCGTCGCCGAGCCGGACGATCTCGCGGCGTTGAGGCGTCACCTGAGGAAGGAACGTCCGGACGCATTCGTCTGCGGGAACGACACCGTTGCCGCGAAGTTTAAGCAGACGCTGGTGAAGGCAGGGTTGCGCGTGCCTGACGACGTTCTTCTCGCCGGCTTCGACGACGTGCAGATCGCGGCATTGCTCACTCCGCCCCTGACTACTGTGCGTCAGCCTTGCGCGGCCATCGGCGCACGGGCGTTTGCGACGCTTGTGCGCCGGATCGCCCAGCCCAACGCGGAGCCGCAGGAAATATGCCTGTCGGCCTCACTTGTCGTTCGGGAATCGACGAAACGTTCGTCGCATGACGGTTGAGGTACATGCAAAACCTTCGCGATTGCGGACGGAACAAGTCCATCCCTCCCGTAGCAAGGCAAATTACCCGCAAGACCTGCTTAAGCAGGTCTTGCGGGTGGCGGAGATGTCTGATACAATGCGGTCAAAAGAAAATGCAGAAAGGGTTTCACATGAATAGGATCATTGGGGCGATGGCTACCGCCATTCTCGCAAGTGCCATGTATGCCGCACCGTCGGCGGACTACGCGACGCGCGACATCTTCACGGACGGCGAATTCTTCGTCGGCTGCAACTACTGGGCGAAAAACGCCGGCATGTACATGTGGTCTCAGTGGGAGCCTGAGACGGTCGAGAAGGAGGTCGCCGCGCTCGCAAAATATGGGACGCGTGTCATGCGCGTATTCCCGCTATGGAGCGACTTCCAGCCGCTTACAGGCGACTGCCATGCGGGCGGACGCTATCGCTCGTTCCGATTTCGCGACAACCGGCCTTTGCCGAACCCGGCGGGCGTGGATGACGAGATGATCGCCCGTTTCCGTTTCCTCTGTGACGTGGCGCAGAAGAATGACGTCAAGCTGATCGTCGGGCTAATAACGGGATGGATGAGCGGGCGGCAGTTCGTCCCGGTGGTCTTTGAGGAGAAGAACGTCCTGACCGACCCGGAGGCGGTTCGCTGGCAGACGAAGTTCGTGCGGTATTTCGTCCAGAAGCTGAAGGATCATCCGGCGATCGCCGCATGGGACTACGGCAACGAATGCAACTGCATGGGCTCTGGTGGCGCCGGACAGGCCGCGTTCTACAACTGGATGGATCACATCGCGATGGCGATCCGGGCCGTCGATCCGATGCGTCCGATCGTATCGGGCATGCACGGGCTTTCGACGCGGGAGGATGCCGTGGTCAATGTGCGCCAGAATGGCGAGATCAGCGACATACTCTGTACGCATCCGTACCAGTTCTACGTATCCGGCTGCGGCAAGGAGGCGTTCAACACGATGCGCACCATCCTGCACCCGACCGCAGAATCCATACTCTATCGCGATCTCGGCGGCAAGCCGTGCTTCGTGGAGGAAATCGGCAACCTCGGCAGCAATTGCGTCTCTGATGAGCGCACTGCGGCAGGGATGCGCGCGACGATGTTCAGCGCATGGGCAAATGATCTGAAGGGTGCCCTCTGGTGGTGCAACTCCGATCAGGAGGTTCTTGACTTCCCTCCATACACTTTGACGCCCTGCGAGCGCGAGCTGGGGATGCTAAGGCAGGACCTCTCGCCGAAGCCGGTCATGCTGGAGATGCATGCGTTTCAGGAATTCCGTGCATCCCTGCCGTTCCGAAAGCTGCCGAAGGCGAAGACAGACGCCGTAATCGTCGTGCCGGAGAAGACGGCCGGATGGATTCCCGGCTTCGGTGCCTACATGCTCGCGCGTCAGGCGGGCTTCAACCCGTCCTTCGCGGGCGCGGAGCATGACCTTCCCGAATCGGACTTCTACATCCTCTGTTCGAGCGAGACGGATTCGAGCTATTCCTGGCCAGCGCAGAAGCGACTCTACGCGAAGGTCGCCGCTGGCGCGACGGCGCTCGTACTCTACTGCGGCGAGTCGCGCCTCACGCACCTGCGCGAACACGCTGGCGTGAAGGTCGACTACTGTGCGCTCTCGCCGCGTGAGCGCACGTTCACGCTCGATGCCTATCCGAATCGCCAGATGACCTGCGCCGACAGGACGACGGCGCGACTCCTGCCCGCCGAGGCCGAGGTCTTGGGTAAGACGACGGATGGCGAACCGGCATTCACGCGTTTCCGTCTTGGCAAGGGGCAGATGCTCGTCTGCAATGCGCCGCTTGACCGTCAGGCCATTGCGCGTACGGATACGCTCACCGGTGAGCGGATACAGCCCTATTACCTTGTCTTCCGCGAGGCGGCGAAATACGCGGGAGTGAAGCACGTCGTCGAGAAGGACGACTGCCCGTACGTGGGGCTCACGGAGCATCCGTTGGCAGACGGCTCTACGGTCGTCGTCGCGATCAACTTTGAGCCGCGTGCGGTCGAGTGCCCGATTCGCGTTTCTGGTACGCTGGGTTCAGTCTGGCGCGGCGACGTTACGAATGGGCGCATTCGGCTCGCCGCCAACGAGGCGGCCGTCTTTGAAGTCAAGTAAACGAAAAGGAGACTATCATGATGGCGGTCGGCAGCACCTGCTTGGGGGCGCTGATTGGTGTAGCGAATCCCGTCTATACGTGGACAGGCGCGGCAGGACCGCAGACATCCGGCGACTGGGCGGGGTTCTACTCATGGAGCGATCCGAATAACTGGGACGAAAACGGTGTGCCGCAAGCGGGTGCGCCCGGTGGCGCCACCGCCAATTGGCTCGACTTCTCGGCGGCAGAGCACGATGCGAAGATCGTCGTGGACAATGACATCCAGATGCACCTCGGCGGCCTGACGTTTGCGGCTGACCAGGGTACAATACAGATTGTGCCGACAGGCACCACAGCCCGAAACCTGTCGACGTTCACCTCCGGCACGATCACGGTTCCGGCTGGTACGCGCGTCACATTCGGACTGAACGGCGGCACGCCCAATCTCTTTGCGCGGGCTTTGCTCGACTTCCAAGGCGCGGGGACGTTCGCGTTCACGGGTGCTCTGTCCGCCGACCGCTGGACGTTCAACGTCCATGAAACGGCCACGCTGGAACTTGCTGCACCCATGGCCGACTTCAGCACCGTGCGCATCGCGCTGAAGGCGGCGGACGCAACGCTGCGGCTGGGCTGCGACACGGCTATTGGTGCGCTTGTCTCCCACATGGGGGGGGGGGGGGCTATTGCTGACTTGAACGGCTATACGCTAACGCTGTCGGGCGGCAACGACGCACAGGCGTCCAGCCCCTCCAGTCGCCTTTGCGACATCACGGGCACCGGTGCGGTGGTCGTTTCGGGCGGCAACGTCTCCACGAACGCGGTTGCTTCGACGTTCACAGGGTCGCTCACGTTGCGCAATGCCGACCTCGTTTCCGAGGCGACGTGGACGGGTCTCACGAATTTGTCGGTCGTCGGGTCGGGCCGCCTGATGGTTGCCGCTGACCAGACCGTCGGTGCGCTTATTGGCGACGGAACTATCGGCGGCATCGTGATCGAGAAGGGTGCGACGTTCACGGTCGATGGTGCGGCACAGACGACATATCGGGCGACGCTGACGGGCGAAGGCATGTTCGTCAAGTCCGGTACGGGCGAACTCGTCCTCGCTGGCACGGATACGCGGACGGGCGAGACGGTGGTGCGCGGTGGAACGTTGCTGGTCGTAGGCACGGCGTCATCCTCGACGGATTCGACCGAGACCTTCCATGCGTTCTCGTTCGACACACAGAACGCGGACGGCTCGTTCGCCGATGGCGGCACGGCGGCGGCTTCGGCAAAGTTCACCTATGCGGCGGCGACATCGAACGATTCGGAAACGCCGGCGGAAGGCGCGACCGCCTCCGAAGTCTGCGCGGGGCGGCGCGGCACGTCGGGTGTGCGCCTGTTTGCGGGTAGCCGCGCGTCGGTCTATGTTACGCCGTCAAGTGGCCACGATGGCATCGAAACAAAGGATGGCCCGTTTACGATGTCCGTCTGGATGAAACTGGATGAGGCGGGATGCCGTTCGACGGCCGTCAATTCGGGGACGCATGCGATCTTCTTCCTTGGTTCGGGAATGAATGCCGCGCTCATCTCGTTCAAGGTCTATCTCTGCGACGGCACGAACCTCAACTTCTCGGCGGGCGGCTACCGCACGGGCAGGGCCAGCGAAAACTATCCGACGCAAGGCTTCACCGTGCCGATGACGGCGACGCAGCTTTTCGATGGCGACTGGCACCTGCTGACCGTCACCTATTCCGGCGAAGCGACGCGGACGATTACTGGCTATTACGATGGACGCGCCGTGGGTACGCTGACGCTCACGGGCGACGATGCCATGAACCTCAGCGGACGCTGCCACCTCGGCTGGGGCGGCATGGGATCGATTGCCGGCGATTTTGACGACTGGACGCTTCTCGCACGTTGCCAGACGGCTGAGGAAGTCGAGGCGGCCTACATGGGCCGCGTGACTGAAGCCACCGATGCCTTTGCCGCGTTGCCCGCGCCTGTCGCCCACTGGGCGTTTGACGATGCGGAGCATCCGGGCAAGGACTCGTCCGCAAACGGCTACCACCTCACGGCGGATGCGCAGATTCGGACGGCAACGCCGATTGTCGATGTTCCCGGTGCCTACGGCAAGGCGCTTGCCGCGTCCAACGCCTACACGTGGGCAGGCTCGTCGTGGCCGGAGAAGGTGCCGTCCGGAAATGCGGCATGGACGCTCTCCGTGCGCTGTGCGCTTAGCGAACTGGTCGAGGATGGGGCGCATACGCATCCAAGCGCGTTCTACTTTGGCGAGGCACGTCATGGAGATTCAACGGACTATACGGAGAACATGAACAAGTTCATGCTCGTGCAGTATGACAACGCGAACTACCGTGCCAACCGGCTGGGGCTGCACTGGCTTGCGCCGAAGTATCGGGCGCCGAACTACCTTCTGCCGGACGAGACGTATCAGCCGCGCTTCACTTCGGCGAACTGGGTTCATCTGACGGTCGTCCACACGCCGGGCACGGGCTTCTCGATCTACCGCAACGGTGCCTTTGTCGCCGAACAGCGTTGCATGGACTTCAACTTGACGGCGAAGGATCTGTTCGTCGGGTTGCGTCCGCGTCTCGGCGTGGATGCGTTGGGCGAGCCGTATTTCCCCGGTTTCATTGATGACATCGCAATCTGGGATGTTCCGCTCACGGCGGATCAGGTACACGCCTATGCGGTGGGACTCGCGACGGGCACCGTCGGCTTGCCGCTTTCGTCCGAGTCCGACGTGACAGTCGAGGCGGACGGAACGCTCGCCGTAGATGGCACGTGCGTAGCGGCCAAGAGCCTGAACGGCACGGGCACGGTGATGTTGTCCGAACGGGCGTCGCTGACGGTCGGCGGCGGCACGTTGGAAGGTCCACTGACGGGTTTCGGACAGTTGACGCTCACCGGGAGGCTTGTTGCCAAGAACGCCTCGGACTATTACGGCAACGTGGTCTTGAAGGACGGCGGTGCGCTTGATGCGGCGGATTTTGCGACACTGCTCGCCGTCCCGGAAGGCTATTCTACTGTGGTCGGTGCGGCAGGCGAAGGGCTGCCGATCGTCCGTACGAGGGGAGTCGTGACGTTGCCGGAGACGCTGGCCCTGACGTTCGCCGAATTGCCTGAGACGAAGACGGATTTCGTGCTGGCCGAAGCGGGGCGGCTCGATCTGCCGAGTTCGTTCGATGGCTGGACGTTGACATTTGCAAGGCCGGTCCGGGCGCGTCTCTTCGTGTCCGAGAACAAGCTGATGGTGCGCGTCGTGCCGAAGCGCGGGATGCTGATGATCGTAAAGTGAAAAGGGGTGTGTCATGTTCGAGTTGATGTTGGCGGTTGCGACGGTCTTGGCTCCTGGCGTTCGGAGGCAAACGTTCGAGTATGCCGTTCCAGATAAGACGCCAATCGTGATTTCGGGCTGGAGCCGAGCGACAGATGCGCACTTCATGTACTATTGCATCGGATGCGACATCTGGTTTGATGACGGGACACTGGAATGGCATCTTCGGCAGGACTTCAGTCCGGGGACGCATGACTGGGAGAAGGCGACGGCTGTTTGGCGCCCGAAGAAGCCGGTGAAGAAAATCCTCTTTTACTTCTCCGCGCAGGGTGGAACCGGTTCGGCGGAGTGGCGAGACCTGATGCTGGAGCGTCGAGAACCCCATCCTGACGAGGCGTTTCGCACGGCACGTCGGACGCTTCGGCCTTTTGAGGCCGCAGACGAGATAAACGAGGTCCTGTGCGACCAGACGTCCCATTTCATCTGCCGCCGCCGCAAGGAACAGGGGACGATAGAGTCCGGCAATCCGTTGCAAGCGGACGAGGTTCGCGTCTGGACGGCTGATCCGCTCCGCCGCGTGACGCCCTTGACATTCCCCGGCGCGACCGATTGCGCACGGGCGATAGATCTGGATCTGGCGCAAGGCGAGACCGAATGCTTTCAGGTTCTCGTCTCGACCGGTCGCGCGGCTGAATCCAAGGGACTGACGCTTGACCTTGCGGACTTGAAAGACGCGGCGGGAATACCTTTCAGGGGAACCTTCAGCTGGCGGCGGCAGGGATACCTCAAACGGGCCGTATTCTTCAAGTTCACGCCGTTTTCGGTGCCGGCACAGGAAAGCTGGTTGCCGGATCCCCTATTGCCTGCGGCGGCGTTCGACGTGCCGAAGTGTGGAACGATCGGAACATGGCTGGAGGTGAAGGCGGCACGCGATACCGCTCCCGGAGTTTATCAGGGGACGGTGCGGGTGCGCGAATCGGATGCCGGAGTCCGTGTGCTGGCCGAGATACCCGTTTCGGTTCGTGTACGGGACTTCGCCTTGCCCAAGAAGTTTGGGGTCAACACGATTTACACGATGCTGGAGGGATTTTATCGTGTCGCCTATGGCGAACGCGACGCGGCACGGTTCATGCGCATGGCGCAGGACGTCATGCTCGACCATCGGCTCAATCCGACAGACGAGTCCCGGCATGCGCCGCCGAAGCTGGAGGATCTGGTTTATGCGTTCGAGCGGGGTGCCTCCCTGGCCGTGCTCCTGAACCTTGTGCCAAAACCGAAGGACCCGAATACGATCTGGGTCTGCTATTCGCCGGTTGAAGAGCTTCAGAAGCCGAGCTTCTATGAATATGTCCGGGAAACCCTCATGCCGATCTGGACCGAGCTTAAGGCGCGTGGCTACGCCGACCGGGCGATTGTCTACGGCTTCGACGAACGCAATCGCGAATTCTACCCAACGATTGATGCGCTCTGGAAGCGGTTGCGACAGGACTTTCCGGGACTTCCCCTGCGGACGTCTGCGAAGATGTACAAAGACTATGTTCTTGGCGCACGGGACGAGCTGTGCTTCACCACGGATTGGTTTGGCCCGCGCATCGACGTCTGGCGAGACGACGTGACCGCCGTCTACCATGCGCGTGGCAAGAAAGTCGGCATGTACTGCTCGGAAGATCCACTCTACCCCTACCCCTGCATCGGCAGCTATGAGTTCCCGTTGGCGGATGCGCGCATCCTGCCTTGGATGGCGGAGCTGAAGGGCGCGGATTCGCTTTCGTATTGGGCCGTCAATTACTGGAACTACGGACGAGGCACACAACTGGACGAGGAAAAGACCTGCTTCCCGGAATGGAACTGCTATAACCCGTCGTCCATGCCAGGTGACGGCGTGCTGATCTATCCGGGCAAACGGTCGATTCTGCCGTCGCTCCGGTTGGCCGCACTGCGGGACGGCGTTGAGGATGCGGAACGTCTTCAGATCCTAAAGGCCCGTTGCGGAAAGGAGGCTGCGGATGCGTTCGCCTCAGAGTTGGTGCGGTCGATGACCGACTTCGACAGGGACTACAGAAAGATTGAGGCCGTTCGTCGCCGCATCGCCGACAGAATTGAGCGCACGGCTTTGCCAAAGAAGGAGGATTTGCAGTGAAAGCGACCATTGCCCTGATTGCGCTGGCGTCCGTGTCGACGACCTTGGCGGGCGACCGTTTCGGCGACCCGCCGAACGAAACCCATGCGTGGGCAGTTCATGACATGCATCGTCCGTTGCCGCCGAAGGTCGAGGTTCCGTCAAGCGGCGTGCCGTCTGACGCGATTGTTCTCTTCGACGGCACGGCGGAGTCGGTCGCGCGGAACTGGTGCAACGACCGAGGCGAGCCGACGGGCTGGAAGGTCGTGGACGGCGCGTTCTGTTGCGTGCCGCGAACAGGAGGTGCGCAGACGCGCGAGAAATTCGGCGACGTGCAGCTGCACATTGAATGGCTGAGCCCAGAGGGCGACGATCCGCATTTCGCGATGGGACGTGGCAATTCCGGCGTCATCCTGATGGGACGCTACGAGATTCAGGTGATCGACGCCCACGACCAGTACGCCGGATCGGGCGCGGCGGAATACACCTACGCGGACGGACTGGCCGGCGCTGTCTATGGACAGAATCCGCCGCAGGTGAACGCGGCACGTCCGCGCGGCCAGTGGCAGAGCTATGACATCGTCTTCCATCCGCCGCGTTGGGACGGCGCAACGTTGGTGGATCGCGGTTCGTTCACGGTATTCCACAACGGCGTACTCGTGCAGGATGCCCAACCGCTGGAGGGCGGCACGACTTGGCGGCGGCGGATCGGCTTCAGCCGTCATGCGCCCGAAGCGCCGCTGAAGCTTCAGGATCACGGCAATCCCGTGCCCTACCGCAACATCTGGATTCGTCGGATTGCGCCGCGTCGCGTGATGGTCGATGTCGTGGCACAGCGCGAACGGACGGCGGCGGAACTCTTCGCCCGGCTCGATCTGCGGGCGGAGGCAACTGCCGCCAATCTTGTGAAGGCTGTCGAAGTTCTCTACTACTCCCGCCGTCCAGAATACCTCGCGGCTGAGCAACGCTTGCGAGAGGGCTACGCCGCGTGGCTGGCGCGGATGCCGCTTGCGGACGTGCGTCGGGCGGACGTCTTTCCCGTCTGGGACGCCTACGACGTCTTCACGCGCACGGGCGACGATCTTGGAAAAGGGGCATTCGTGTCCCAACTGAATGAAATCATGGACAAGAAAGGATGGCGGCCAAAATGGTAAAGATGACAAGTGTCTCTCGGCGGTCGTTTCTTGGCGGCGTGGGAGCCGTTGGGATTTTGGGACAAGGGCCGGCGCTGTTTGCCGCCGAGGCTAATGAGCCGCGTGTCGGCGAGCCGTGGCCTGGCTGGAAGACGGGCGAGTTCCAGACGCACTTCATCTACACGGGACGTTCGGAATCCGTATTCATGATCTTCCCTGACGGCACGACGATGCTGATCGACTGCGGCGACTACGATGTGCCCCGGCGGATGGAACGTCAGACGCCCGTTTTGCCGAATCGTTCCAAGGGTTCGGGCGAATGGGTCGCACGTTACATAAAACGGGCGAATCCGTTTGGCAAGAAGGTCGATTACTGGATGCTCTCGCACTGGCATGCCGACCATGCGGGGTGCGAGACGTCCTCGGCGCGGCGCGAGGAACGCGACGGTGACGACTGGTTCGTCTCCGGCCTTGCCGAGGCCATCGACTACCTCGACTTCGGCAAGGGCTTCGACCGTTGTTGGCCGAATCCCGCCGATCCGTACCCGAACAGGGATCTTGGCTGTCGCGAGTTCTCGCAGATCATCCGCACATACCGCTATCTGGAACGTCATCGCGGCCTGAAGATCGAGAAGTTCCAGGTCGGCGCGAAGAACCAGGTGGCGCTCGTGAAGGATCCTCGCGCCTTTCCGGACTTCAACGTGCTCAACATCTGCGGCAACGGGAATATCCTCTGCCGCGACGGCTCGATCCGAAACCTCTATGAAGACGTGTTCGTGCCGGGCTTCGATTCCGGCTGGCGCGTCGAGAACGGCATGAGCTGCGGCATGATCCTCTCCTACGGCAAGTTTCGTCTCTACACGGCTGGGGACTTTCAGGACTTCTGGAAGAAGCCCGACGGCTCGCGGTTCGAGACCGAGGACGCACTGGGTGCCGAACTGGATGCCGTCGATGTTGCGAAAACGAACCATCACGGGTCGCAGTCGATGACCGAGGCGCTTGTACGGGCACTCAAGGCACGCGTCTGGGTGACGTGCGTGTTCGCGACGCACAACAACGACGAGTCGACGTTGCGGCGACTGTCGAGCCGTGCGCTCTACGCGGGCGAACGGGCGATTTGTCCGACTTGCTATCCGCGTGTGCGGCAGGTGAAGGACGGCGGAGCCTACTGGACGAAGGACATCGTGTCGGCGGCCCGCGAGCCTGGGCACGTTGTCGTCAATGTCGCGCCGGGCGGCGACACCTACACGGTCTCGTACCTGACGGCCCGTGACGAGTCGATGACCGTCAAGGATGTGATGCGGTTCAAGAGCGGCGAAAACGCTTGATGAAAAGGAGCTGACGACATGACGACGATTCTGACCCTGCTGTTGGCGAGCGCAACCCTTGTGCCACGTCCGCAGTATCCTGTCCGCTGGTTTAGGCTTCAGTGCGACTTCCGCCGGACGAACGAGGTCGCGTTCGCCGAAGGCATCGTGCGTCGCGCGGCGGCGACGGGTGTCTTCAACGGTGTCCTTTTGGCCGGCGCGGCGGATCGGACGATCGACACTTGCGCCGACTGGTCGTCGGACGAAGTGGCGAACTTCAGGCGGTTGCAGAAAGCCTGTGACACGGCGGGCCTTGAGATTGTGCCCAACCTTTGGGAGGTCGGTTACGGCTCACCGCTTTCGCTTCAGCCGGATCTCGCCGCAGGGTTGCCTGTGCGGGACGTCCGCTTCCGGCGGCGCGGTGCGCGTGGCGTCTTTGAGCGGAGCGAGGCGGCGGTGGCGGACTTTGCCCGCCTGACGGGGCCGTATGTGTTCGAGGCGAAGGACGCCAAGGGCGGACAGAACCGCGACTTCCATCCGTTCCGCGCCGCACCGCACAAGCTCTACCGTTGCCGCTATCGGGCGAAGGTCGAGAACCTCAATGCGGAACAGCGGTTCCAGATCCTCTTCTACTCCGGCACGGGCGGAGACTCGAAGGAGCCGTTGCGCGGCCTCTACCCGACCCGGAAGACGACTACAGACTGGTTCGATTCGCAGTTCGACTTCTATTCGGGCGAACGGGTTGAGCATCGGATGGGAATTGGCGTCTGGTCGTTCACGTCCGGACGCGCGGACGTGTCGAAGATCACGATTGAGGAAGTTCCGCCCACGACGTTTCTGCATCGTGCGGGGACGCCTATCGTGATTCGCGACGCGGAAACGGGTGCAATCTACGAAGAAGGGCGCGACGTCGTGTTTTCGCCCTCGCGCTCGCCGTGGTCGAAGGAAGGGCGGCGTCCGGTTGCCGTCACCTTTCCAGCCGGCAGCCGTGTGCCGGAGGGCGGCGCCATCTCGGTGGACGGCTATGCGCCGGCCGTCATCGGATGGGATCAGTATCCGGCTTGCCTGACGACGCCGGAACTCGCCGAGCATTTCCGGCGGTCGGCGCGGTCGGTCGCCGCGCTGTTCGGACGCTTCCCACGCAAGGTTCTCTTCGCCAACGACGAGACGCGTGCCAGCGGCACGTGCGAGACGTGCCGGGCGTCCGGGCTTGACCTGCCGCATGCCTATGCGCACATGGTCGAAGCCGAACGCGCCGCCGTGCGTGCGGTTGCGCCGGAGACGGAGATGTTCATCTGGTCGGACATGGCGGATCCCCTGCACAACGCACGACCGGGCGACTACTTTCTCTGCCGTGGCGGCTATGCGGGCGTGCGCGACCTGCTGCCGCGCGACCTGACGATCGCCTGCTGGCTTCGGTCGAATCCAGAGGCCTCGGTGCGCGGATTTCAGCAGGCGGGCTTTCGGACGTGTGCGGCGACCTATTATGATTCTGGTTCGCTGGACTCGTCCCGCCGCTGGCTGCGTGCCGGAAACGCGACGCCGGGCTTCAGGGGCCTGATCTACGCCACATGGAGTCCGGGCGTGCGGCAGGACTTCCGCTTTCTGGAAGATTTCGCCCAGATGCTGAAGGACGAATCGGAGCCGTTGCCATGAGGCTGATCGGAACAGTCGCGGTCGCGTTCGTGTGCGGCACGATGTGTGCCGTGCCAGTAGATGATGTCAACGTGTTCATCGGCACAGACGGCACCGGACACACGACACCGGCGGCGTGGTACCCGTCTGGCCTCGTCCAGCCGGGGCCGGACAGCGGCTATGCGGACTGGGCGCACTGCAGCGGCTATCGCGTGACGGATGCGACGCTCTGTGGCTTCGCGCAGACGCACCTGTCGGGGACGGGTGTCCCGGATTTGTCGGACTTTCTGCTGCAGCCATTCGTCGGGATGAATCCGACGCCGACGGAATCGGCGTCGTCGCATGAGCCGACGCTCGTTCTGCGGGCGCCAAAGCGTCCGGGGAGTGAACAGGCCTCGCCCGCCTACTATTCGGTCGCCTACGACGATTCCAATATCCGCACAGAGATTACGGCTGCCGAACGCGTCGGCATCTATCGGTTCACGGCGGGCCGGGATGGCTTCAAGCTGCTGGTCGATGCGCAGTGGAACAACTCGCGCGGCGACGTCCGACACGCGGTCGTCGATTCGGAAACGGCTATCGGCGAAGACAAGTGCTCGATTTTCGGACGTGTGCGAAAAAAAGCGTTTCTCTCGCGCGATGTCTGGTTCAAGGCGGTGTTTGACCGTCCGTTCCGCACGGCGACGAAACTGCCGCGTGCCGCGACAGATCGCGCCGACCGCTGGGTGCTGGACTTCGCCCTCGCCGAGGGAGATCAGCTGCTCGTGAAGACGTCGATCTCCGCCTCTTCCGCCGAGGGCGTTGAACGCAATCTGGCGGAAGTCCCGGACTGGGACTTTGACCGTGTGCGCACAGACGGTCGCCGCGCCTGGAACGACCTGCTGTCGCGCGTCGTCGTGGATGAGCCGAATCCTGACCGGCGTACGGTCTTCTACACCGCGCTTTACCACGCCTATCTTCAGCCGACGAGCCTCTCGGATGCGGGCGAGCCGGACTACTATTCGTCGTTTTCGCTCTGGGACACGTTTCGCGCCGTTCATCCGCTCTATTCGATTCTGCGACCTGAGATGTCCGCGCCGTTCGTCACGTCGCTGTTGACCGGCTACCGCAGGACGGGCAAGCTACCGGTGATACCCTACTTCGGCTTCGACACCGACTGCATGATCGGCAAGCACTCGGTTCCGCTCATTGTCGATGCCTATCTGAAGGGCGTCGAGGGTCCGGACTGGGATCTCGCCTACGAGGCGGTGACGAACGCCTTGACCGTCACGCATGCAGGTGCACAGAAGGAGGACTGGGCCATCTACAATCGCCTTGGCTACTATCCATTCGACATCGTGGGGGGCGAGGGCGTGTCGCGCACGCTGGAGATCGCGTTCGATGACTGGTGCGCGGCCGAGTTTGCGGCCCGGAGAGGCGATGCGGCGGGCGAACGCTTCTTTCGTGCGCGGGCGGGCAACTGGACGAACGTGCTGGATCGGGCGCTGGGGCTTGTGCGGGGCCGGGATTCGCAGGGGCGTTGGCGCACGCCATTCGATCCGTCCCGCTTCGGCGGAGCGAAGGACTGGCTGCCCTATGACTGCACGGAGGGCAACGCTTGGCAGTACACGTGGCACGTCTTTCAGGATCCCAAGGCGCTGATTGCCGCGCTCGGCGGCGAACGGGCCTTCGCGGAGAAGCTGCGCAGCGTCTTTTCGCGAGAGCATGTTAAAAGCAGCGACGAGCCGGACGACTGCACGGGGCGGATGGGCGAATACGTCCACGGCAACGAGCCGAGCCATCACATCCTCTATTTCTTTCCGCAGCTGCATGACGGGAACTTTGCCGCCGGAAAGATACGCGAGATCTGCGAGAAGTTCTACTTCAATGCGCCGGACGGCTTGTGCGGCAACGACGACTGCGGACAGATGAGCGCGTGGTATGTCTTCGCCTGTCTTGGATTCTATCCGTTCAATCCGTGCGGCGGCGAGTTCGTGCTGGGTGCGCCGCAATTGCCTGGTGCGACGCTTCGTTTGTCGAACGGCAAGGAGTTCCGAATTGTCGCCGAGAACTTCTCGAAAGAGAACAGGTACGTGAGGCGCGTGTGGCTGAACGGCCAGTCGCGGACAGAGCCAAAACTTGTCTATGACGAAATCATGCGCGGCGGCGAACTGCGTTTCGAGATGTGGAATCCGCTGAAGACAATTCGCCCGGCGGCAGATGCATCTGTTTCGCTTGTGCCGGACCATTTGCGAAACCTTCTTGCCAAGCCGCGTGAAGTGCGTGAACGGCTGTTTGAGGATGAGACGGCACGGCTGTCGCTCGTAGCGACTGGCGCAGGCCCGAAGCCGGTGACGCTTGTATGGCAGTGGCGTGGTCGGGCCAATCCGACGTTCACGGTCGATGTGTTCCGCTTGCCGGAGGACAGATGTGTCCTGTCGGCAAAGACGGCCGAACAGCGACTGGACGTGAACAACCTGAACCTGGGTTCGACGTATCGCTGGACAGTCCAATGCGAGACGTTTGGCGGCGAAGTCGAGGCGGAAGGGCGTTTTTCCGTATCGGCAGAGGGACCTCGAATCCTGAATCTGCCGCATGTCTACAATATGCGCGATCTCGGCGGATGGAAAGGTCTTGCAGGAAGGCGCGTGAAGCAGGGGCTGCTTTACCGCAGCGCAGGATTCAACGACAACTCGACGGACGGAGGCGCAGACCGTACGGCTTGGCGTCCGACGGCGCCTCGGTTTGGGGCAGAGACAGCGGCAGAGATTCGTCGCGTGACGGGTGTGCGCACCGATCTCGACCTGCGCAACGAATGGGAGACGTACGGGATGGTTGGTTCGCCGCTTGGTGATGGCGTGGCGTGGGTGCAGGCGTCATCACGGGCCTATGGCGAGATGGACAGGCCGGATGCAAAGGCGGCATTCGCCAAGGTGTTCAAGACAGTCAGTGACGCGCGGAACCTGCCGCTCGTCTTCCATTGCATTACCGGCGCCGACCGCACGGGAACGGTCGCCTACCTGCTGAATGCGCTCTTGGGCGTTGCGGAGGCGGACTTGGTCTCTGACTGGGAGACGACAGTTCTCTACAACACATACGAAGGCTTTACGCACCGAAAGATCGCGGCTCTGTCACAGCTTTTGGATCGCTATCCCGGTGCGTGCCTGGCGGATCGTGCGGCGGCCTATGTCAAGAGCTGCGGATTATCGGATGCGGACATAGACGCTTTCCGCAACCTCATGCTGGAGGAAATCGAATCAGTCCCGAAGACAACGAAGCCGCCGTGTTTGCGGTGAGACGTAAAGGACAGCACATGCCATGAATGGGAAGATTTGTACACGTTGTGAGTTTGTCCGGAAGTCGGTTGCGTTTGCCGCATTGCCGATTCTGGGTTCATGCCGTTCGGGGCGTCCGTCATCATCGGCCTATTCGGTCTCGATCCTCGGCGACACGCATTTCGATGCCGCGCCGGCAGACGTCTATCACGGACGTTGGGTGCCACGGGACGCGAAGGACTTCCGCGATCGTCAACGAGAGTTCACGCGTAATGCCGACATGTGGGTCGACCGTCTGCCGCGCCTTGTCGCCGCCGCCGCACATGTGCGCCGAGCCGATACCGCCTATCTCTTCCAGATGGGAGACCTTGTACAGGGTGACTGCACGGAGACGGATGTTCAGCGACGGATGTTCCGCGATGCGGAGACCGCATGCCGTACAGGTTTCGGAAACTTGCCGTTTCTCACCGTCTGCGGCAACCACGATATCCGCAGTGGCGGGGCCAAGGCATTTGACGCCTACAACCGCGATCTCGTCTTGCGGTCGCTCGGAATGTCCGTCGAGTCCGCGAATTTCGCGTTCCGCCACGGGCCGGATGCCTTTGTCTTCGTTGATTTCATGCGTCCGGATGCAGAGCGAATCTCGGCGCTTCTTGATGAGACGGAAGGGGCTCGCTACACGTTCTTCGTCGTCCATTCGACGGTTGCGCCGCACGATGGCTGGGGCCCATACTGGTTCCTGTTCGGCAAACCTGCCGACACGGCGGCGCGTTGTGCGCTCTTCGCTCGTCTTCTTGAACGCCGTGCGATCGTCCTCTGCGGACACATCCACCGCACGCAGTTGCGCCGCTGGCAACGTGGCACTGGCGAGCTTGTCGAGTTCGCCGCGAATAGCGTCTGGACACCGGGTGCCGAGAAACCCATGGTTGTGGCGGACAAGCCATCCCAGTATGGCGACTGGTGTCGCGCAAACCCTACGCCGCTTGGCGAGGAGCACGATGGCTGCCATCAGCCGCGTACGCAGTCCGAGATAGTGTCGCTCATGGAAGAATATCGCGACGGACTGGTCGAATACCGGCAGTACCGTGCGGCGGGGCATTGCCTCATGCATGTATCGGACGAGAGGGTGTACGTAGATTTCTTCGTGGGCGACGCACATGCGCCGACCCACACTTTCATCCTCCAAGAAAGGAAGCGGTAGACAATGAGATCCATACCAATCGGTAAGTTCCTGTTAGGCACCTGTATCGGTTTTGCGCTGATCGGCGGCCTCGTGGCTGCCGTGACAACTGGGGAAACGTCGGTCGATACGGTTACGGCTGGTGTGTCCGTGGAATCATCCGGCATCGGGCTCGACACGCGCACAACCTCTACGGGAGAAGCCTCGCTCGGTTCCCGCTTTGCGGGGACGAGCGGATTCCTGCTTATCGTCAAATGAGGAAAGGACAGTTCCGATGAAGACATTTCTTGCGGTTTGCTGTGTGGGCGTGCTTCTGCCTCTTGCGGCGGCGCTCCCTGTCGTCAAGGACGTTACGCTTGCGACAGATGTGCGCGGCGATGTGACGGTCTCATATGCGGTTGACGCGATGGCCATCGTGACTGCCGATTTTCTACTGGATGGCGAGCCGATCAACCATGCGGACATCGCCAAGCTGTCGGGCGCCATCGGCGTGTTGGTTGCGCCGGACGGGACGCACACGTTTCGCTGGCTCGCCTCACTCGACTTGCCGGACACGCGGATTGACGATGCGCGGCTACAGGTAAGGCTCACGCCTTTTGCGCCATTTGCGCCTCCTGACTATGCGGTAGTGTCGCTTCTCACGAACGCGCCGAATCCCATCGTGTACTATGCTTCTACGAACCACTTGCCGGGAGGGCTGTTCGCGAACGATGCCTATCGCACAACGAAGATGGTGTTCCGCAAGATCGAGGCGAAGGGTGTGGAGTGGCTGATGGGATCGACAGGCCAGTCGGGGCGCAACGTGGGGCGCGAAACGCCGCATCTCGTCACGCTCGACCACGACTACTACATGGGTGTATTCGAATTGACGAAAGCGCAGTATGCGGCCTTGCTCGGCAAGGAGGGGCATTCCGGCAGCGCGGCGAACAATGCTGACGGATGGAAGTTCAAGCCGCTTGAACGCACGCCGTTCGCACACCTGCGCGGACTGGACGAAACGCCCTCAGGTGCCATTGGCAACCTTTGCGCCCGTACCGGACTCTCCATCGATCTGCCGAGCGAGGCGGAATGGGAATTCGCCGCGCGGGCGGGAAACGACGAAAGCCATTGGCCGAATGGTGCGCCATTCTATCCGGCGGCAACCAACGTGGTCGTGAAGTCTGGAAGCGTCACGCTCGGCGTCTCGAATCCGGCAGATCAGGCGTGCATGTCCGAGACGAGCGGAGGCCTGACGCGGGCCGTCGGGTCGTTTTCGCCGAATTGCTGGGGCCTGTACGACGTGATGGGCAACGTCGCCGAGATGTGCCTTGACGCCTATCTTGGAACCGATGCGGCAGCGACGGGAAGCCGTGTCACTAAGGGCGGTCACTTCAGCTCGAAGTACGACAGACTACGGCCGGCGAGCCGTGACGACTACGATCCAACGACCTACAAGACCGAGGTTGGCTATCGTCTGTGTTTTGCGATTCAATCGAAGGAGTGAAAGGATGGGCGCGATCATGAAGCATTTCATTTGTTCTGTTTTAGCCGTAGCTGTCGCCGAGGCCATTGCGGCACTGCCGACCGTGAGCAACGTCTCAATCGTGGCGCATGGGCGGCAACTTGTTGTCTCGTATGACCTTTCGTCCGATGCCGTCATCACGGCTGATGTCCTGACGAATGTCGCCGACACGGCATTCGCTTCTGTCGGAGCGGCGTTTCAGTCGGTGTCAGGCGATATCTGGCGCACCGTCCCGGCGGGTTCGCGTTCATTCGTCTGGCGCATCAGGGAAGACCTGCCAGGGCAGTCGTTCCCGGCTGGGACACTCAAGGTGCAGGTCAAGGCATGGGCGCTCGACGACAAGCCGGACTACATGATCGTGGATCTTGAGACGGGAGCCACGACATACTATCCGTCTGCCAGTCTCGTGCCTGGCGGCATCCTCGACGAGGCGTATCGCACGAAGAAGCTTGCATTGCGGCGAATCCATGCGCGTGGCATAGAGTGGCAAATGGGCTGTTATGGCGAATACGGCAACGATACGGCCTACGAGCCGATCGACCGTGCCCACTTCGTAACGCTCGACCACGACTACTACATCGGCGTATTCGAGATGACGCAAGGGCAAGTCGGTACAGTGCGGCGGTACACTGAAGACAAATGGAAAGGCACGTTGCCGCACTCGAACGCGAGGTTCGTCGGCATTCGCCGTACGCATTATCCGGAGGCGATCCCGTCCGATACCGATCTCGGTGCGTTCCGTGAGCGCACAGGGCTTGATTTCGACCTGCCGAGCGAGGCCGAGTGGGAGTATGCCTGTCGCGCCGGACATGGCGAAGACGAATGGGGCGACGGCTCGCCCATCCTCGACAATGGATCCGACACGAACCTTGGCCGTCTCGCCCATTTTGGCGGCAACAACGGTCCGGGCGGCTGGAACGGCACCGTCACGAACACGGGCAGCAAGGCGGCAAACGACTGGGGCCTTTACGACATGTACGGCAACGTGCGCGAACTGTGTCTCGACTGGTTCCAGGCCGACATCACGTGGAATGCGACGGGCGCACCGAACTCTTCGGGCAATGCCTGCCTTGACGGTACCGTGCGCTCGGCATCCGATCCAGTCGTCGTGAGAGGCGGCGGCTACGCCTCATACATGAAGGATTGCCGTGCCGCGCATCGCGAGTCGCAGGCGACCGATGTCTACCAATCGCACACCGGCTGGCGAATCGTCTGCCGCAACGGACTCTGATTCGAGACAAGGAGGTTCAAGGTTATGAAGCGCATTCTTTTGGTCCTTTCCATGTTGTCGGCGGCAGTCGCGTACGCGGTGCCGACGGTTACGGTCAACTCGGTCACGACGGGCGCGGATGGCGTCGTCACGGCATCGTACACGCTGGCGGACGGTCCCGCGATAGTTACGATGGACATTCTTGACGGCGGAGTCTCGCTGCCGGCAACCGCAAAGCTTGGAGTGACGGGTGCGGCGAACCGCCTCGTCGAAAGCGGTACGCACACGGCATCGTGGAATCCGGCTGTAGCTTGGCGTGGCAAGGTTTCGTCGCGGATATCGTTCGCCTTCACGGCGTGGACGACTGACAATCCGCCCAACTACCTCGTTTTCGACCTGACGGCGGACGCGGCATGCCGCAAGATGTACTTTGCCTCGACGAACGAGATCCCCGGCGGACTTCTCGAAAACGGGAAGTATCGTCGGACGAGCCTAGTGATGCGTCGCATACGCGCGAAGGATGTCACGTGGACGATGGGGACCCCAGCCGATTCTCAGTTTGCGAACTTGGCAGAAACGGAGCACGCCGTCACGCTTGACCACGACTACTACATCGGCGTATTCCCGCTTACGCGTGGGCAATACGCCACGGTGTTCGGCAGTTGGCTGCCAGATGTTGCCTACAACGGGGCTGAGGCAATATGCGCGATGCGCCCCGTAGTGCGCCTCAACTACGCAATGGCGCGTGGCAACGACCTCTATCCGGCTTTGCCATCATCTGCGTCAGTCATCGGGCAGATCGCCGCACGTGCGGGGGATGCGACATTGGACTTGCCGAGCGAGGCGGAATGGGAATTCGCCGCACGTGGCGGTCATGCCGGTGAAACGTGGGGCGATGGGTCTGCCGTAGGCAACAACAACTGGGACGGCAACTTGAACGCGCTTGGGCGCAACGTGAAGAACAAGGGCGCATCGCGTGTGACGGACGGTACGGACGACAGCTATCCGATCGTCGGATCATACAGGCCGAACGACTACGGACTCTACGACATGAACGGCGGCATCTTCGAATGGTGCCTTGACTGGTATGAGGCGGACATCACGTGGAACGCTACGGGAAAGGTCAACGCGAACGGTGTCATGACTGCTGAAGGCTCGCCTGCCGCCGCGTCCGGCACGGCTCCGACCTTGCGCGTCCGTCGTGGGGGCTGCTACTTCTCCACCACGGAATACTGCCGCAATTCCTTTCGGCGGTCGAACAAGCCCCCGGCCGAACATTTCACCGAACAGGGCATTCGCCTTGTCTGTCGCGACGGACTGTGACCATGAAGCGTACGTTCCTGATCTTTTCGATACTGCTGTTCGGTGCGGCACATGCCGCAACGCCGTCCGTGCGACTCGGCGACAATCTCTGGTTCTACTGGGACTTGCGGCTTGACCAGAAGACCGACTATCTGCTAGAGGCGACACAGACGCTTGCGAGGGCCAGTGCGGCGGGCTATCGCGGCGTCATGCTCGGCAGCGGTTCGCGCATTGCGTTGCTGCCTCGTCTGGACGCGGCGAAACGCGAACGGGTACGGGCTTTCCGCCGTGAATGCGAACGGTTCGGTCTGGAGATTGCCGTCGCCGTGTGGAGCTTCGGCTACGGCAAGGAGTCGTTTCTGCCGTACGACATCAACCTTGCTGCGGCAAATCCCGTATTCGGCACACGCTACCGAGTGACCAACGGCGTGGCCGTGCCGCAGCCTGGCGAACGTAGGGAGCTGTTGCCGGCTGGCGGTGGCATAGTCCATTCTCCGGCGCGGGATGGCGACATCGCACGTCAGACCGTACGGCTCAAGAGGAACCGTTCATATCGTCTTCACATCCGTGGCGAAGCCGAGGGCGTGGACGGGATTTGGCCTGTGTCTCTCACTGTACGGCGCGTAGGCGTAAAGTCGGATGCCTTGGAAAGCCGCGTATTCCGCTTCAAGGCTGGAGGACCGTTCGAGGATTTCATGCAGTTCGCCTCGATGGATGCCGATGAGGTGATCGTCGAATGCCGTGGCTACAATCGCACGTATCCTGGTTCCGTTAAGGTAACGGCGCTGACGCTGGAGGATACGCCGCCATACAATGTGATTCGCCGAAACGGCACGCCAATCCATGTGCGTTCCGCAGACGGGACGAAGACGTACGAAGAAGGCGTGGATTTTGCCGCCATTCCAAAGGCCGATGGACTGTGGCCGATGAAATGGACGAAGCCATTGACGTTCGGGATTCTCCCTGCTGGCGCGATTCGCGAAGGGGACGAGCTTGCCGTCGATTGCTACGCATCATTCCCGACGCACGGCAAGTGGACGAGCGTTTGCATGGCGGGGCCTGAGGTTTTTGAGATCATGGAACGCTCTGCGGCGGCAATTGCGGCTGACCTTGCTCCGAAACTTTGGATACTGTCCTTTGACGAAGTCCGTTCTGGTGGCGGATGCGCGAACTGCCGGAAGATTGGAGGCATGGCCCAGATCTACGCACGGTGTGCGGAACGGGCGCTGGCGATTGTCCGGCGGCACCGTCCGGATGCGGAAGTCTACGTATGGAACGACATGGTGGATCCAGAATGCCAGAAGGATGGAGGGTGGAGTCAGGGCCTCTATTCGTCGATTGCCGGTGTATGGGATCTGTTGCCGTCTGATCTCGGCATCGCCTGCTGGACCGCAAACCGTGAAAGCGCCCTGCGCTTTGCGACGGAATGTGGACGGAAGACATTCATCGCCGGCTACTACGGACGGAAGACAATGGACGCGGATCGGGAGTGGGTGCATCTGGCGAAGACCATTCCGGGATGCGATTGTCGAGGCATGATGTACACGCAGTGGGGGCAGGGCTTTTCGCAATTGGAAGAGTTCGCCGCCGCCGTCCGCAAGGAGGAAAGCAAATGAACGGAATGCAATTCATTCAACAGAAAGGACTGGACATGAACAGACGTGATTTCCTGAAAGGGGCGGCAGTGGCCGCCGTGGGTGCGGGGTTGCCGCAAGTCACCAAGGCTGCGCCCGCCAAAATGGACGCTGGGCAAATTGCGTATGAGCGTCATCTGCCCGTCAAGATCGAGACGGATGTAATGGTCTGCGGCGGCGGGGCGGCTGGCGTCGCGGCTGCGGTGGCCGCCCGTGCGGCAGGGGCGCGTGTCTTCCTCGCCGAGGGCTTTTCGTGCTTCGGCGGCATGGGGACGGCGGCGCGTGTGCCGCTATTCATGCAGTGGGGTGACGGCGTGCGCGACCTCGCGTGCGGTTTCGGCACGCGCTTCCGCGACCGTCTGCGCACGGCGGGCGGCATGCCCGGGC
>CAVJWR010000037.1:0-498 GCA_963653155.1 Limosilactobacillus gorillae | reverse complement strand
GGGCAATGCATTCGACTTCGAGGTCGTCAAGCGCACGTACGATCAGGTGATGGTCGAGTCTGGCGCCGATTTCCTGTTCCACACAAAGGTAATCGACGTGATCGTCAAGGCCGGCACGATTCGCGGCGCGATCTGCGCGTCGCAGAGCGGCGTCTGGGCTGTCCGGGCCAAGGTCTTCATCGATGCGACGGGCAATGGCGATGTTGCCGTGCAGGCCGGAGTGCCGTTCGAAAAGGGTGACGCTTCGGGACACATGATGCCGGCTTCGCTTCTCTCGGCGTGGGACGGCATCGACTGGGCGAGGTGGAGGAATGAAGCGCCACGTCGGCCTCAGCCGTTCGGCGCGGAACTCGCGCGTGCGGCGGCGGACGGCCTCTTCAAGGAGCCGGATCTGCACATGACCGGGCTTTATGCGTTTCCGGACGGCTATGCGACGGCGAACGTTGGTCACGTATTCGACCTTGACGGCACGGATGAGCGGTCGCTCACGAAGGGATA
>CAVJWR010000036.1:17994-27631 GCA_963653155.1 Limosilactobacillus gorillae | reverse complement strand
GTGGGCATCGGGCGGCATAGAGTTCAACTTCGGCAAGATGGGGCACGAGCCTTATACCTCCGCGCCAGTGGACTGGTGCGTGCGCACAAATGAAGACGGAAGCGTGAGCTGCTTCGTCGGCGGCACAGAGTGGCTGTGCCGCACGTATTGGCAGGTGGAGATACGCCTCAGGGACGGAGAGCCGTCGTTCACCACGCACGCAACGTGGTTCAACGCCTCTGGCCTTACGCAGACGTACTACCAGTGGATGAATGCGGCGTTCCACGGCGGAGACGGAACACGGTATTATTTTCCCGGCAAGAACTGGATAGGGCACTGCGGGGATGCCCATCCGTGGCCGATGGAAGGGGGGCACAACCTTGCCGACTACTCCGGGAATGACGTCCCGTGCTACGAGTCGGACCATCGTTCCATGCACGTCATCAACGGCGACGCCCGCAATTTCGGAGTGTGGTGGCCATGGCTGAAGTCAGGCGCGAGGCATTTCAGCGAGGCGGGCGAGAAATATGGCCGCAAGATATGGATGTGGGGGCTTTCCCGCCAGGGCGCAATATGGGAAAACCTTCTCACGGATTCGGATGGGCCATACGTGGAATTGCAGTCCGGCCGCGCATTCCAGCAGCCCAACGGAACATGTTGGAAGACGCCGTTCAAGCACCCGTCATTCGCGCCCGGATCGACAGATTCATTCATGGAGCGGTGGACTGCCGTGACCGACAGGTCGGAACTGGAAGGGCTTGACGCGGAGAGGGACGTAGAGCCGCGTCCTGTCGAGATGCCGCCGGATTTCGATTGGGATTCCGCGTACGGACTCTACATTCGCGGCACACAGACTCTCCGACAGGGGCGCGATCCCAATCCTGTCGAGGCGGAGAGGCTGCTTCTCGCATCCAAGAGGAAGAACCGGTACTTCGTTCCGACGCTCGATGCCCTCGCGGGCCTGTACGTTTCCCAGGGAAGGTGGGGAGATGCGAAGGATTGCGTCCGCACGGCCCTTTCGGTCGATACGTATGACGCCGAGGCGAATTACCTTGACGGCATCATGCTCGCCAATGGCGGAGATGCCGCCTCGGCGTTAGACCGCCTTGGTCTGGCCGCATTTGATCCGCGCTTCCACAGCGCAGCCCTGGCCTTTGCCGCCCGAATCTGCCTTGGACGAGGGGATTGGGCCGAGGCTGATCGGCTCGCGATGAAGGCGATGGACGCCAACAGCCTTAACCTCGATGCGGTGGCGGTGCGCATAATGGCGGCCAGAAAGAGGGGGGACGTGGCGTCGGCCAAGCGCATGGCGTCCGCCGCGCTTGAGGCTGTGCCGCTGTGCATCCTCTTCCAGTCGGAGCTTGCGAAGCTCGGCGAGTCATGGAACGATGCCTGGATCGGCGGCGAGTTCCCAGAAAAGACGTGGACAGAACTTGGTTCCTGGCACGAGACGAGCGGGCTCCTTGACGAGGCGCTTGAATGCTACGGCAAGGCGAAGGGGTCGATAATCGCGGCGGTCAGGGCGGCATATGTGGCGCACAGGCTCGGCGATGAGGGGCGGGCTTCCGATCTGCTGAATGCGGCGGCATCGCTCGGCCTTGGATTCGACTTCCCGTTCCGCGCAGAGTCGCAGGCCGCGCTCGTGTGGGCCACGGAACGCAACGCAAGCTGGAAGTTCCGCTATCTGCTGGCTCTCCTATATGCCAACAAGGCGCGCAACGCTGAAGCTGACGATGAGCTGCGCAAATGCGGACAGGCGGTGGATCACGTGCCCGCACTCATCTACCGTGCGCAACGCCTTGGCGGGGATGCGGCGAGGGCAGACCTCAAGAAGGCCGCAGAGATTGAAGACTCGTGGCGAGTCGGGGTTGGCATCTACCAGTTGTGTGCGGCGGAAAACCGGTGGGCCGATGCCAGGCGCGTATTGGGTGACTATGTCCGGCGTTTCCCCGGAAAGCTTGGCCTTGAGCTCAACTACGCAAGGTCTCTCATCAAGACCGGCGCCTACGCGGAAGCCGTCTCATTCCTTGAGACGCTGAACACGCTGCCATCCGAACTCGGAGAGAAGCCGGGTGCCCTGTATCAGGAGGCGCTTGGCGCACTCGCCGATGCCGCGCTTGGGTGTGGGGACAGGGCTGCCGCATCGGCATATGTGCAAAAGGCGCTGACGGCCCCTGAGACGCTGGGGACAGGGCGGCAATTCCGGGATGATCGCGTAATCGATTCGTGGCCTCGGCGTGTCCAGGAGTTCGTGAGGGGCGCGAAGCCAAAACCTGTCGTAACCGCCGACTGACATTAGCCGAAAAATAATGCGTTCCTCACAATATCCTAACACGGATATGCGATACTCCATGGCGTTTGAAAGGAGAAGAATGCCATGGACAAGCGAGTCAGAACGAACATTGAGGTTGGTGTGGGACTGGCAATGGTTGCGCTCCTGTATCTGGTCTGCAACCTTGCCGACCTAATCTGAAATGTTGCGCACGGCATAGGGGCGGCACCGTGCCGCCCGCATCTCGCAGTTTTTCGTTTTTTTCCTGCAAGTTATACTTGCCTAACTGCGGTTATGTATGGGATAATGTTTCACATTTGTGGTGGGACTATATCCGTGAACTAACCGAGGAGAGCAAGATGAGCGGAAAACTGGAGACGATGACGCCGGAACTCAAGGCGTTCATCGAAGAGTGGAAGCAGAAGCCGGGCAACCTGATAATGGTGTTGCACCGCGTTCAGCAGACATACGGGTACATACCCCGTGAGATAGCGATAGAGACGTCGCGCCTGCTGGAGGTTCCCCTCGCCAAGATATATGGTGTGATCACGTTCTACAACTTCTTCCGTCTCCAGAGGGCGGGCAAGTACAACGTGCAGGTCTGTCTCGGCACGGCGTGCTATCTTCGCGGAGGCGACGATCTGATCAAGGAGTTCGAGAAGCTCCTTGGCGTTGGGCTTAACACGTCCACGGAAGACGGGCTGTTCTCAGTGGAGGCGGTGCGCTGTCTCGGCTGTTGCGGCCTTGCTCCAGTCGCCGTCGTGAACGGAGATGTCCACGGCAAGCTTGAGACGAAGGACGTGAAGGATATCATCGAGAAATACCGCAAGTTGGGGTAAGGAGGATCGTAAAATGGCTAAGTTGACTCTTGAGGATCTGCGCAAGATGCGCAGCGAGAAGCAGAAGGCGATGGAGATGCGCGACAACTCCAACAAGGACGTGCAGGTGATCGTGGGCATGGGTACCTGCGGCATCGCCGCTGGCGCAAAGGAGACGTTCACCACGCTCATCGAGATGCTGAACGAAAAGTCCCTGACCAATGTTCTGGTGCGGCAGACGGGATGCATGGGGCTTTGCCATTCCGAGCCTACGGTAGAGGTCGTTGTCCCCGGAATGCCCTCCGTGATCTACGGGAACGTGGATGCCGCGATGGCGAGGGACATCGTGGAGAAGCACATCATAGGGAAGTCGCTCATCGACGCCAAGATCTGCGAGCGTCCGTCCGTGGATATCGTCAAGCAGGGCTAAGGGGGAATCGCAATGGCATACGAATCATACGTACTCATCTGTGGCGGCACCGCCTGCTGTTCCGGCGGCGGAGACAAGATCGTCGATGCGTTCAAGAGCCAGCTTGCCGATGCAGGGCTTGCCGATAAGGTGCAGGTGGTGGCGACCGGGTGCCTTGGCTTCTGCGAGCAGGGGCCGATCGTAAAGATACTTCCGCAGGGTACGTTCTACGTGCAGGTGCAGGAGAAGGATGTCGCGGAGATCATCGCGGAACATCTCGTCAAGGGCCGCGTGGTGGAGCGCCTGTGCTACGATCCCGAGCAGGCAAAGCTGCTGGTCTCGGAGGCGAACATCCCGTTCTACCAGAAGCAGTACCGCATCGTGCTCCGCAACTGCGGGGTGATCGATCCGGAGAAGATCGATGACTACATTGCCCGCGACGGCTACAAGGCCATAGAGAAGGTGCTCTTCGAGATGACCCCGGAGCAGGTCGTGGACGAGATACTGAAGTCCGGTCTGCGCGGTCGTGGCGGCGCCGGCTTCCCCACGGGGCTTAAGTGGCGCTTTGCCCAGCAGCAGCCCAAGGGGCAGAAGTACATGGTCTGCAATGCAGACGAGGGCGATCCCGGCGCGTACATGGATCGTTCGACGCTTGAGGGCGACCCCCATTCGATCCTGGAGGCCATGACGATCGCCGGCTATGCGATCGGGGCCTCGAAGGGATTCGTGTATATCCGCGCCGAATATCCGCTCGCAATCCATCGCCTTCAGGTCGCCATCGCGCAGGCCCGTGAGCTTGGCCTGTTGGGTGATGATATCCTCGGCAGCGGCTTCTCGTTCGACATCGAGCTCCGCTTCGGCGCCGGCGCGTTCGTCTGCGGCGAAGAGACGGCCCTGCTCCAGTCTATAGAGGGCAATAGGGGCATGCCGAAGCCGCGTCCGCCGTTCCCTGCCGTGAAGGGGCTTTGGGGTCGTCCAACGGTAATCAACAACGTAGAGACGCTTGCCAACATACCCGTGATCATAAACAAGGGTGCGGATTGGTTCAGCAAGATCGGCACGGCGACGACAAAGGGCACCAAGGTGTTCGCCCTCACCGGCAAGGTCAACAACTCCGGCCTCATCGAAGTCCCGATGGGCACGACGCTTCGCGAAATCATATTCGACATCGGCGGCGGCATCCGTGGTGGACACAAGTTCAAGGCGGCCCAGACGGGCGGCCCATCTGGCGGCATCATCCCGCCGCAGTTCCTCGATACCCCGATCGACTACGAGAGCCTTGCGAAGATCGGCTCCATCATGGGGTCTGGCGGCCTGATCGTGATGGATGAGACCGACTGCGTTGTGGATATCGCGAAGTTCTATCTCGACTTCACCGTGGACGAGAGCTGCGGAAAGTGCGCCCCGTGCCGTGTCGGCGGGCGCAAGCTGCTCAACTACCTGAGGAAGATAACCGACGGACGCGGCACGGAGGACGACATCGTACAGATGGAAAAGATCTCCGACGCGATGTGCAAGGCCTCGCTCTGCGGACTCGGGCAGACGGCATCCAACCCCGTGCGCTCCACACTCAAGTACTTCATGGACGAATACATGGAGCACATCAACGAGAAGAAGTGCCGCTCCGGCAAGTGCGCCAAGCTCGTGAAGTACACGATTGACGCGGAGAAGTGCAAGGGCTGTACGCTCTGTGCGCGGAAGTGCCCGGTGAGCGCCATCAGCGGCACCGTGAAGAATCCGCACGTAATCGACCAGACGAAGTGCATCAAGTGTGGCCAGTGCGAACTGCACTGCCGCTTTGGCGCGGTAAGCCATGGGTGAGCTGGAATCCAGAGAGAAAGGTTCTTAAGAAAATGGAAACTGAAATGATTTCTGTCGAGATCAACGGCAAGTCCGTCGAGGTGGCCAAGGGATCCAACATCCTCCAGGCGGCGAAGAAGGCCAACATAAAGCTTCCTACGCTTTGCTACCACCCCGACCTGAAGCCCGGAGCCAGCTGCGGCATCTGCGTGGTGCGCCAGCTCGTGCCGAGCCGCACGGAACCGGGGAAGTTCGTGCCTTCCCCAAAGCTGCTGCGCGCATGCTGCACGGAAGTTACGCCAGGAATGAAGATCATCACGCACGATCCCGACATCGTGCAGGTGCGCCGCACCGTGCTTGAGCTGATACTCGCCAACCATCCTCAGGACTGCCTGCAGTGCCCCCGGTCCGGCTCGTGCGAACTTCAGGAGATCGCCGCAGACTTCGGCATCCGCGACATTCCGTTCCCCAAGGATGTGCACCATCGTCCAATTGACGACTCCACTCCGTCCATCGTGCTGAACTCCGACAAGTGTATCAAGTGCGGCCGTTGCGCGGAGGTCTGCCAGCAGATGCAGAACGTATGGGCTCTTGAGTTCATAGGGCGTGGCGAGAACACCGTGATGGCCCCTGCGGCGGGCGTTCCGCTCGCCGAGTCCCCCTGCATCAAGTGCGGTCAGTGTTCCGCGCACTGCCCAGTTGGCGCCATATACGAGAATGACGAGACGGCAAAGGTGTGGACGGCGCTTCGCGACCCGGAGAAGGTCTGCCTGGTGCAGATCGCCCCTGCGGTGCGCGTTGCCCTCGGCGAGGCTTTCGGCATGAAGCCGGGTGCGCTCACGACCGGGAAGATATATGCGGCCCTCCGCATGCTTGGGTTCGACAAGGTGTTCGACACGAACTTCTCTGCGGATGTCACGATCATGGAGGAGGGCACCGAGTTCATCAAGCGCTTCACGGGCGGCGGCAACCTGCCGCTGCTCACGAGCTGCTGTCCGGCATGGACCGACTGGATGGAGAAGTACGCACCCGATTTCATGGAGAACTTCTCGACGGCGAAGTCGCCGCAGCAGATGCTCTCTGCGCTCGCGAAGTCCTACTGGGCAGAGAAGAACGGCGTAGACCATGCGAAGATACACATGACGTCCATCATGCCCTGCACGGCCAAGAAGTACGAGATAAGCCGTGACGAGCACATGAACGCCACCGGTTCGCAGGATACGGATGTGGTGCTCACGACACGTGAACTGGCCCGCATGATCAAGGCCGCCGGCATCGACTTCAGCAACCTTGAGGATGAACCCGCCGACAAGCTGCTTGGCTCCTATACTGGCGCCGGCACGATATTCGGCGTCACGGGCGGCGTAATGGAGGCTGCCCTCCGTACCGCATACTGCCTCATCACCGGTGAGGCACAGCCGCCGAGCATCGAGTTCACGGAGGTACGCGGCATGGATGGCGTAAAGACGGCCACCATCGACATCAAGGGTACAAAGGTGAACATAGCGGTCGCCCACCAGATGGGCAACGTGGAGAAGGTCATCAACCAGATCCGGGAAGACCGCAAGAATGGCGTGAAGCCCAGATACGACTTCATCGAGGTGATGGCTTGCCGTGGCGGATGCGTTGGCGGCGGTGGCCAGCCCTGCCTTGCGACGGATGCCGTTCGGGCAATGCGTACGGCGGGACTCTATTCGGATGACGAGAAGAGTACGCTCCGCATGAGCCACCTTAACCCCGAAGTCCAGTCGCTTTACAAGGACTACCTTGGCGAGACTGGCGCAAACGGCGGGGAAAAGGCCGAGCATCTGCTCCACACCGGGTACCAGAAGCGCGACCTGTACCGGTTCGAGGGTTAAGTCCCTTGAAAGGAAAAGACGCCGCCTTTGGGCGGCGTTTTATGGTATAATTGCCAGCGATATGCGAAAGGGATTTTCCATTTTCTAAACTGGAGACGAGATGGGTGGCTTTTGTGGAGTTGTTTCATCCGATGATTGCGTGAGCGATCTGTTTTTTGGTACGGATTACCATTCGCACCTGGGTACGCACCGAGGCGGCATGTGCGTGTTGGGGGAGAAGGGCTTCCAGCGTTCGATACACAACATACAGAACGCGCCTTTCCGCTCGAAGTTCGAAAGGGATGTGGCGACGCTGACAGGTTGCGTGGGGCTTGGCGTAATATCCGATACCGATCCGCAGCCTCTCGTGATGCGGTGCGTCTACGGGACGTTCGCCATAGTTACCGTCGGTCTGATCACGAACCTCGAAGCCCTGATGCGGGAGCTGTTCGAGGAAAAGCGCATCCAGCTCCAGTATTCGACCACCTCAGGGATGGTTGGCCCTACCGAGGTGGTTTCCGCGATACTTGCCTCCGCAGATACCCTTGAGGAAGGGGTGCGGCTCGTCCAGCAGAAGGTTGAGGGCAGCTGTTCCTTCCTCATTCTCACGGATGACGGGCGCTTGCTGGCTGTGCGCGACAGGTACGGGCGCACTCCGATCGTGATAGGCCGCAGGGAGGGGGCCTCGATCGCCTTGCAGGAGTCGTGTGCGCTTGCCAACCTTGGCTACGAGTACGTGCGTGAGCTTGGGCCTGGCGAAATGGCCGAGCTTACGCCAGATGGGGACCGCACTATTCTGGAGCCAGGGAAGGAGATGGCGATATGCTCGTTCCTTTGGGTCTACTACGGGTATCCGGCGTCGTCCTACGAGGGGCGCAACGTGGAGATGTCCCGCTACCGTTCCGGGGCATTCCTCGCGAAAAGGAATCCCGTGGAGGCCGACTCGGTCGGCGGCGTTCCCGACAGCGGCATATCACATGCGCTTGGCTATGCGCATGAGGCCGGCCTCAAGTATGCCCGTCCGTTCGTTAAGTACACGCCTACATGGGCGCGTTCGTTCATGCCGCAGGACCAGAAGCAACGCGAACGGGTCGCCGCCATGAAGCTCATACCGATATCAGGTCTGATAAAGGATAAGAGGCTGGTTTTCTGCGACGATTCCATAGTGCGCGGCACGCAGCTTGGGCAGCAGGCAAAGAGACTTTATGCGGATGGCGCGAAGGAGACGCATATGCGCATCGCCTGCCCGCCATTGCTGTACCCGTGCAAATTCCTGAACTTCTCGCGTTCCAAGTCGGAGTATGACCTGATAACGCGCAGGTATATCCGAGACAGGGATGGCTCCAGCGCCGATGTGTCGAAATACCTTGATCCGGATGGCGAGCCCTACCGGGCGATGGTCGAGTACATACGCAAAAATCTCGGCCTTACGTCCCTTGCCTTCCAGCGGCTGGACGATCTTGTGTCGGCAATCGGTCTGCCGAAAGAACGCCTGTGCACGTACTGTTGGGACGGCAAGGACGTATCTTGCGGCGGTGGATGTCAGGGTTGCCCTCACTCAAGGCAACAGGCTTAGTGAAATTTCTTACGAAAGGAGATAGTTGGCATGTCAGGTTTCCGTGATACAGATTCGTCGTTCCGCAGGGGGTCAATGGTGGCAGCGGTCGCTGTGGCCGCAATAGCCGCAGTGGCGTACTCCCTCACTCTGGCTGGCTATATGTTTCCGGGCGATTCCGCCCGCCTGCTGGTACAGTGGACAGGCATTGACGTGCTTGAGTTCCCAGAATACCCGCTGTGGGGGTATTTCGTCAAGCTCTTTGGCGATGCCGGCTCCCTGTCGTCGATCGCATTCAGGACGAACCTCCTTTCGCTGATTTGCGGTGTCGTATCTGCCTACCTCATATGCAGGCTGGTAGCATTCGCGGTGTGGCAGACCGTTGCCCACGAGTCTTGCGTCAAGTTCTCGAAGGTGGCCGCGCTTTCCGCAGGTGTCGTCTCTTCGCTCGTATTTGTGTTCTCTACGGCCGTATGGCAGAGCGCAACCCACCTTGAGCATCGCATCTTCGACGTGATGTGGGCGCTCTTGGCGATGCGGACTGTGCTTTTCGCGGCAGGGCGGCCTCGGTTGTCGATTCCCGTGGCCATGGCGGCAGGCGTCATCGTCGCGCTTGGGCTTGTGGAGAGCCCGATATTTGTGCCGCTCTCCGTCGTGGTGTTCTTCTCGTTCATGCTCGTTCTCGTGAAGAACGGCAAGGGGCTGTATGGTCCTGCCGCCCTCTATCTGCTCTCGTCAGTCGTTGCCGTCATTGTGTTCGTGAAGTGCGTGTCCTCCGGATTCGTCGGCACAGAGGCCGCCGCCGCTGCGGACTGCACTTCCTCCCTTGACGTGTTCCTGAGGATACTGAAGACGACCCTGCGCGAGGTGCGCTCCTGGTTTACGCGTTCCGGTTGGCTCGCGATCATGGCGCTTACGGTCGTGCCGGCCGTCGCATGCGTTTTCGCGGCAAGGCGTGCCCTGAAT
>CAVJWR010000036.1:0-17984 GCA_963653155.1 Limosilactobacillus gorillae | reverse complement strand
GCCCTGAACAACGACCGCCGGTGGAGCCAGTACGCATTCCACATGGCGATGACGCTCTGCGTCGCGTGCGCAACGGCCACTCAGCTTTCGCCGGAATCCATGCTTCGTCCGTTTGGCATATTGCCGGTCGCGACATCCACGCTGGTGGCCCTGGTCGCCGGCTACCTTGCGGCATACTGGTATCTTCTCGCGAAAGTGCCGCTTCCCGTGCTGGAATACAAGGAGGATGGCGTTGACGCCGCAGTCCGTGTCGGCAGACGGCTCGCGCCAGTGTTCGGCGTTTCCATGATAGTGGTTCTCGTGTTGGCGTCGCTCGTAAACGCCTTCAACTGCGGTAAGTCCAGGGGGGCTTTTGCCGATGTGTGCGCGCGTGAGATCATCGATTCGATGGGTAGCCGCAGCTGGTTCGTCACAGACGGCACTCTCGATGACCATCTTCGGGTCGCCGCCGCAGCTGCGGGCAAGGACCTTAATCTGATATGCCTCCAGCGCGACATGAACGACGCCTACCTTGAGGAACTGTCCGACCTGATCGAGAAGAGGGGCCTCAAGGCGGGAAGCTCGAACCTTAAGATGTCCATACGCCTTGGCGTACTGCCGTTCATTCAGGACTGGTTCTCTGGCGACACCAACATCGCAAACGAGGCGGCCATATTCGGCGTACCGGACTTCTGGTATATGGCCGAACGCACACCTGTACCTCAAAACCTCTTCTTCGGAGGCGTTTCCAACGCAAAGTCCGTAGACGGCAAGGCGATAGCCAAGGATTTCGCCAGCTTCTGGGGGCGCATGGCTCCGATCCTGTGGACGGAGCGCAACAAGGAAGGCTCACGCAACATTGCGCGTTGCGACGACCCGGTTGAGTCCCTGCGTCTCCAGCTCCGCCGTCACGTCGGCTTCATCGGCAACAACCTTGGCGTGTTCCTTCAGGACTGCGGCCTTAACGAAGAGGCGTTCGCGACCTACGAGCTTGTGCTGAACACCATCGACCCCGACAATGTCAGCTCGCTGTTCAACGAGTTCGAGATGGCCCGCGTCGGAATAAAGTGCGCCCTTGCCAAGAAGCTTGAGATCGAGCGCAAGCTGAAGGCCATTGTGGACGACCCCAAGCGCCGATATGTCCTGTGGTCGCTTTCGAGGTACTACGGATACATTCGCAGCCCGGAGATATTCGCCAGGATGGGATATGGCTGGGCTCGTTCCGGGCAGACTGGCAACGCCATTGCGCAAGTCCAGCGTGCCATTGACTTCGTGTCTGCCGACAGGCAGACGGGCCTCCTGAACATGATGGCCGCAATTTACGCGAGCGGAAACCAGCTGAAGAAGTCTCGCGAGGTCTACGAGCGGGTGCTTGCCTCCGATTCGAAGAACAGGGAGGCCCTTATGGGCATGGCCCGCATAGCGCTTCAGTCCGGCGCGGAGGCGGAAGCGAGATCCTATCTCGAAAAGGCCTCGAAGGCGGCGGGCGGTGACGCTCCCGGAATAGAGATGGCCATGCTTATGCTGATGAACAACGACCTTGACCGCGCCAGGATGGAGATGCAGAAGGTTACGGATATGCATCCGAAAAACCTCCAGGCATGGTCGCTGCTTGCCGGCGTGCTGATGCAGCAGGCCGATCTGGCCAAAGACGATGCCTCCAAGGCAAAGGTCATGGATGAGCTTGAGAACACGATACTTCCGAAGATGGAAGCCCTGTCCAACGACCCGAGGGACTATTTCGTGCAGATGACTCGCGGCCTTGTCTACATGCGGAAGGGGCCGAACTTCCGCAAGCAGGCAAGGGATGCCCTGGTCATTGCGTCCATGTCCCGTCCGGATGTCTCCGTTGCGGGCGACATGATCCTTGGGTTGGATATTGAGCTTGATGACGGCGAGGCGGCAGAACGCCACGCCAGGATGGTCTTGCGCCGTGACAGGCACAACAAGCTGGCGAACTACGTGATGGGCTCCCTTAGGCTGAAGGAGGGGGACTATTCCACGGCCGAGACGTTCCTTCGCCTTAGCATCGACGGCGAAAAGCCGATTGCCGCCGCACTCAACGACCTGGCAGAAGTCCTTCGCCGCCTTCAGCGCTATGGCGAGGCGGAGGCGTTCGCCCGCAAGTCGGTGGCGGCACAGCCCGACCTGTATGTCGCGTGGGAGACGCTTGGATCCTCCTTGCTTGACCAGAACAAGAATCTCGATGAGGCCGAGAAGTGCGTAGAGAAGGCGATTCAGCTCGCCAAGGCGGAACTGAAGGTGGAGGATATCCGGATGCAGATCACCCTTGCGCGTGTGCAGGTCGCAAAAGGATCCCTCGACAAGGCTCGGACTACACTGAGGCAACTGCGCAAACGCTCGTCGGAACTTTCGAACTATGATCGCGACCAGCTTGAGACGCTGACCAAAGCTGTGATGCGCTGAGGCCTAAGCGTCGCCGAATTTGCGTGAGAGCTCGCGGTTGGAGGTGAATATCATCACCGGCTTGCCGCGAGGGCATACGTATGGCATCCTTGTGCGGCACAGTTCCTCCACGAGCCTTGTCGCCGTTTCGACCGTGAACCTGCGTGAAGTGCCGGCATATGTTTTCGCTATGGAGCGGGCAATAAGCTCTTCGCGCCACCTTTCGCCGCGCCTCGTGCCGCATTCGCCGATGTCATGCACGACCGACGCGATTACGTCAGAGGCGCTGTGGCCCGCCAAGAGCGTCGGCACGGCGTCGATCTTCCATGTGTCGGTGCCGAACTCTTCGATCTCGAACCCCTGCCTGACGAGTATCTGGCTGAAACTCTTCAGCCTTGCGGACTCAAGTGGAGAGAGGCGCACGGTCTCCGGTATCAGCAGCTGTTGGGATACGGAGCCTTCATTATCCAGAGCGGAAAGCAGTTTCTCGTATGCCACGCGCTCTTCCGCCGCCTGAGGGTTCAAGGTCACGATTCCGGCATCAGTCTCAAGTATGATGTATCCGGATTCGGTGTTGGCAAGAACCTTGAATGTCCGCCATGGCCCAGTGGAAACGGCAGGCATGCTCACGTTTTGCGAGTGGACAGACGCATTCACGACTGAGGATGAGCTTGTTGCGGCGGATTGGACGACGGGTGGTAGCTTCTCATCTGGTTGCGCGGATATGGGCAAGTCAGGTTTGGTTTCGTGGTGGTCGGCGGCATTCGCTAGATGCGCATTCAGCGTGGGCTGGAATGGCGCGGAAAAGGGAACGGATGATGGCACATCCTGCCGAATGTGCGATGTTGAGGCAGTTCTCTTCAATGCACAGCCCATGGCGGACACAATGGCCGACTTTACATCAGCGGGATGCCTGAACCTGACTTCACGCTTCGCGGGATGGACGTTTACGTCCACCTCGGAGGGCGGAAGGTCGATGAACAGGAACACGGATGGCTTCGACTCTCCTGCGGAAGAGGGATATGCCTCCTTTAGGGCATAGGCAATGATTGGGGCCGTTGCCGGGCGACCGTTCACGAACACGAACTGTTCGCGCCGTATAGGGTTTGGCGATGGTCTGGATACATACCCGTGGATGCGGACTTCGCCGGAGGTGGCCCCGGCCATTTCGGAAGATCCGGTGACGGGGAGAAGTTCGTCGGCGAAATCACGTCCGAAGAGGGCTGATATCCGTTCCTCAAGCGTCGATCCCGGCGCAAGGCGGTGTATCTCCCGCCCGTCTATCGTCAGGGAGAACCCAAGTTCGGGGTGTGCGAGGGAACATATGGTGAATACCGATTTGATGTGTCCTTCCTCGGTGGCGTATGACCGGAGAAACTTCTTTCGCGCAGGGACATTGCAGAAAAGGTCGCGCACCTCCACGCATGTGCCTGGAGGTGCGCCGCACTCCGCGACCTCCGCCACCAGCCCTGCGTTCACGACAAGCCGCGTACCGGATTCGGCCGTACGTTCCCTTGTGGTTAGGGTGAAGCGGGATACGGCGGCGATAGATGGAATCGCCTCGCCCCTGAAGCCAAGCGTGTCAATGCGTTCGATGTCCTCCACGTCACGGATCTTCGATGTGGCTTGCCGCTCCAGTGACAGTAGCGCATCGTCCTTGCCCATTCCGCATCCGTTGTCCCGCACCGCAACGAGCTTCTTGCCTCCGGCGGTCACGGTTATGTCAATGCGATCCGCTCCGGCATCGATTGCGTTCTCCACAAGCTCCTTCAGTGCGGAAGCGGGCCTCTCCACGACTTCGCCGGCAGCGATCTTGTTCGCTACATGGATGGGAAGGATGCGTATGTGTCCATCACGCCTCGTGCAAATGTTATCCGCCTTATCGCGTTCACTCATCGTCATTGCCGGATTCAGCGGTCTATCGTGAGGTTGCGTCTCAGGTATGTCGGGATGTCGAGATCCTCATCGTGCCACATCGTTTTCTCGGAATCGGAGAACCTGTCGGGTGCGTCAAGCGCAGATTCGGATATCTTGCGGCTTTTTGTGGCGGCTCTCGCCGTGCGCCGTGACTTTACTGTTGCCTTTGCCACGGCGCTTTCCTCGAACACGAGCGTTGCGACCACAAGCCGCCCCGAAAAGGTCGTTTCGTCATTCACGGTCCCAAGCTGGAATGCGGCGTTCCTTCCGAATGCGTCCCTGAATCCATCGGCTATCCTCGCCACTTCGGAAAGCCGCAGGTCGTCGCCGGCAAGGATTCCCATGAAGATGGATTTTGTAGGGGCATGTGCCCCCTTTGAGAGCATCGGCGAAGACGAGAGGGCTGATAGGATTTCGTCCGCCCTGCGTTCCCCGCGAGCAGTCGCCGTAGCGAACCTTCCCCGCCCCGAATCCGTTATTGCCGTGCGGAGTCGCTCCGCATCGAGCGATATGTATCCCGGCTTCTCAAGGACGCGCCAGAAGAGCGTAATCGCGGTCGCGAGCGTGTCTGCCATCCTGGCGAACGCATCCTTCATGTTGTCGCAGGAACTGTCCGCCATCAGCGTATCGAGCGGCATTGGCACTGTGGCATCCGCGACGTGCTCTATCGAGCCGATGGCCGTGTTCGCGTGTGATGCCCGCTCCTGTCCCTCAAACGAGAAGGGAAGCGTGGCGAACACGATCGACACGATTCCCCTTGCCGAAAGGTGCCTTACGATCTCGCTGGTCGCTCCGCTGCCGGTTCCTCCGCCTAACGCCGTGACTATTATCGCGGTATGTACGCCATCGAGCTGCGGATCCAGCACTTCCTGATTGTCGAGGAATGCGGCCCGGGCTTCGGCCGGAAGTCCCCCCGCGCCACGTCCGGCGAGGCGGTCGCCGCCAATGAGGACGAACGGTATTTCCGACGAGGCGCCGGAAGACGCGTCCGAATCGACGATCAGGGCGCGGAGCGGTTCGCCGTATGCCCGACGCACGCCACGCACCGCAGTGCACCCTGCGCCCCCGATGCCAAGCAATAGAAGGTGGTTTGAGTCTGTTTTCATCTGTGTGGGAGGATTTTCCTGAAGATGCTCTTTATTGGGTCGAGGAACGACTGTTCCTCCGAGTTGCGCTGCTCAAGTAGGAGCGCTCCGGCGATTGTCGCGTACTGTGCGGGGAACTCGTCGTTTTCGAGGCCTTCAATCTCCGGCACGAGCGTTCCGATGCGCACCTTGCCGCCGAATGTCCCGTGAGCGAGCCCGACTATGTTCTGGAGCCTCGCTCCACCGCCTGTCAGCACTATGCCGCCCGTGAGCCTGTGCAACGCCCCCGCGCAGTCAAGCTCTTCCCGCAGCACGGAGAACAGCTCGCCAACCCTGGCGTTCACTACGGTGTCGAGAGCCCGCATGGATATGGAAGGGGTCTCTGCCGCCGTGATGGAAGACGGCACATCGATGCGTCCAGTCCTGTTTTGCGAAAAGATGGCGCTTGCGTGCCTCTTCACGGATTCCGCCTGCGACAGCGACAGGGAGAACGCGCGGCGGATGTCGTTCGTTATGTGGTCTCCGCCTACGCCGATGGCACCGGCGTGGATCATGCGCCCGTCGGCGAACGCCGCAAATGACGTCGAGCCGCCTCCGAGGTCTATCAGAAGTGTTCCCGATGCCTTGTCCTCCGGAGTCAATGTGGCTTCAGCCGCGCACCTTCCCGCGAAGTAGGCGTCAGATATCTCAAGTTTTGCGGCTGCGGCTGCGGATTTCGCGTCGTCGATGCGCGCCTTTGCGCCATGGACGACCAGTGTCCTGAGCTTGAGCAGTCTGCCGGACATCCCCTTGGGGGAGACGATTCCGTCAAGGCCGTCCAGACCGTAGCCGAGTTCGGAAAGATCCAGCATGAAACGGTCGTCCTCAAGGCCGGTGTCGCAAGATCGGTTGTATATCTCCGTGATGTCGTTGTCCGTCACGGTCTTATCCACCTGCCACTGCGTGACGTGCGACTCGACCCTCACCTGCGGCCCGGAAATCGCAAGGGCCGCACGGCCGATCGAATATCCGTTTTCGGATTCGATGCGCTTTAGTACGGACGCCACCGACACGCTTGCCTTGCCTATGTCGGTTATCTGGCTTTTCCGTACGCCGGAGGATGGGATGTCGCCATGCGCCACAACCGATATCCTTCCCGGACCGAGGGATTCGGCTATGGCGAGCGTGGTTCGTGTAGTGCCGATTTCAAGTGCGGCAATTGGATCGGATAGGTTCATTCTCTATTCGGCCTTTGTGGGATCGTCTGCATAGATGCGGCCTGGCGTACCCCAGTCTGTTGCGTTCCAGAGTCTGGTGCCTGCCGCGACGTTGCTTTTCACTACCTGTGTCAGCCGTGAAAGCTGGTTGGTGAGCGATGTGTGGGATTCGCGCGACGGCTTGCCCATGTCCTCCCACGCGATCTTTGCGCGCGAGGAGTCGCCGAGCGTGACGAAAAGGTAGTCGCGCTTGAGCGTATCCACCTCCTGGATCTTCAGCACGTCGTATTCCGGGGATGAGGCCTCCTCAAGGAGGTTCAGTGCCGCAAGCGCCATTCCGGAAATGCGCTTTTGTCCGCCGGGCTTCATCTTCGCGTCGCGTATTATCGGCAAGAGGGCCGTCTCGCGCTGCGGATACCAGAATATGTAGCCTTCCCGGTCTGCGGCGTAGTTCTTGGATGCCTTTGGCCCGTATCCCATTACCCTTACGATCGGTATGCGCTCAATGGCCTCGATGCGCAGATAGTTTGGCTGGCGGCGGGATATCTTGAGATCCTTCAAGTTTGGCGTAACGTTAAGGAAGCTGTCGCGGAGCCTCGCGAAGTCAATGCTCGCGAGATCCGCGCCGTTGGTCAGGCCGAAGTGGTCCCTTATCATCCTTGCGTTTATCTGCTTCCCCGTGGATATCTCGATCTGCTCTCCGATGTTCGTCACCCGGCACTGGCGGTTGTAGGTGGCCGTAAGCTTCTGGCATATGGCCCATATGCCCCATATGGCGAGCGCCAACGCGATTGCGCCTATGGCCGCGACTGTCGCCAAGGCCGTCTTGCGGGTTTTGTCTTTCGTTTGGGTTGCGTTTCTTCTGCCAGCCATTTCCTGCGATTCCACCTTGCGGATGATTTGTGGTTTGCCCGATCGCCCTCACTTCCCGTCGAACGATGCCGACGACAGCATTTTGTCGCAAAGTTCAGGGAAGGGGAGGCCCATCCGTTCAGCCGCCTTTGGGACGAGCGAGTGGCTGGTCATGCCGGGAAGCGTGTTCAGCTCCAGCACGAACGGGCGCGACTTGCCGTCTATGCGGAAGTCCACGCGCACGACGCCCCTGCATCCGCATGCCCTGTATGCGTCCACTGCGGTCTGCTGGACGAACGGCAGGAACGGATCGTCGGGAAACAGGTAGCGCGTGTCGTTCGAATTGTACTTCTCTTCATACCCGTACCAGCCATTCTTCGCGCAGATCTCGATTACGGGGAAAGGATTGCCGTCCAGTACGGCCACAGTCATCTCGCGCCCGTCGATGAAATCCTCGACCATGACCTCGCCCTTGCCGCCTTGCGCCGCAAACGCAGCATCGAGCGCAGGTTTCCATTCTTCTGGAGCCTTGACCTTGGATATGCCGACAGACGATCCGTCGCACGGCGGCTTCACCACCACCGGAAGCGGCAGCGGAGATTCATCTGCGTCGTGCGATGCGAGCGACCATTTCGCCGTGGGGACTCCCTTCATCTCAAGCACAAGCTTCGTCTTCATCTTGTCCATCGCGATTTGCGAAGACACCGCCCCCGGCCCCGTGTATGGGATGCGCCTTTCGTTCAGGGCCGCCTGCACACCTCCGGATTCGCCCCATCCTCCGTGCAGGGCGAGAAAGCACGCGTCACATTCGGGAACAGACCTTATCGAGTTCTCGTCAAGGACAACCGGAACCACCTCGTACTTGCCAAGTGTGGCAAGCGCTTCGGCCACATTCTTGCCGCTCGTAAGCGACACCTCCCGCTCGTTCGAGATGCCGCCCATCAATACGCATATTTTCTTGCGATTCATATGTGGTGGATTATAGCAAAAACGCATTCCGCACGCCATATGGGCATCAGAATGGCGTGAGAGGGAAGCGTTTGTGGTCTTGTGGTATAATGTGCGGCATGGAAAAGATCGAGGTTCGCAGATAGAATGGATAGGATGAGGAATGAACGAATTTGAGAAGATGAAAAATGGCGAGTGGACAAACACTTCCAGCCCCGACATCACTGTGCCGAACGACCGTTGCGCGAAGCTTATGCGTGACTTCAATGCGACGGGGACTGATTGCCCTGAGGCGTGGCGGGCGGCGATGCTTGCGCTTTTGCCGCATGCGCACCCTACGGCTGTCGTAAAGCCTCCGTTCACCTGTGACCATGGGACGGAGATATTTATTGGCGAGAAAGTGTTCATCAACTACGGATGTACGTTCCTTGATGGCGCGGATATCCGTGTGGGCGCCAGGACGCTGATTGGGCCGGGGTGTAACATCTATACGCCAAACCATCCGATGGATGCGGTTGAGAGACGCAAGCCGATAGATCGCTTTAGCCCGGTCACGATTGGCGAGGATTGTTGGCTTGGGGGAAACGTGACTGTCGTTCCAGGCGTGACGATCGGCGATCGCTCGGTTGTTGCCGCCGGGTCTGTTGTGGTTCACGATGTGCCGCCGGATACTCTGGTGGCCGGGAATCCGGCGAGAGTGGTCAGGAAACTGAATAAGGCTACGTGCCAGTGAACGCAATCATTTAAGGGCCTTTTGGATAAGATTCCGTTCCAGATTGACCGGGCGCAACGCACGAATCACGCCGACCAGATCGCTGACGGATTTGCGCGGGCGATAGCCTCCGGATACTACAAGGCCGGCGAACGTCTGCCGACGGTGCGCGAATTGGTCTCGCACTTTTCGGTGTCGAGCCGGGATGTCGTGGCGGCGGTCGCAAGCCTGACGGACAGGGGGCTTGTCGAATCGGTGCCGCGCCGTGGATTGACGGTGCGAAATCGCCGCGCCCTGCCGGTATGGAAGGGACATGTCCTGTGCGTTGTCGCATCTGGCGATTTCAGCTATAGCATCCTTTCGGCGGTTGGCCGGCTCCGTGAGAGGATATCCAAGGAAGGGTACCTGTTCACGCAGGTCACCGTCCCACGTGGTGCGCGAGGTGCGCTTGACTGTAGCGGACTTGACTATGCGCTTAGCCAGCCAATGGACTTTGCCGTCCTGATGTCTGGCGACAGGCGCCTTGTCTCACGCCTGTCGCGGCGGAAGGTGCCGTTCGTGTCGGAGCATTTCGACGGTGCCGAATCGCTCCAGATGTGTCGCGGCACGTTCGGATATGACCTTGCGGCGGCGTTCGACGCATTTGCGGCGTGTTGCCGGGAGCGTGGCGTGGCGCACGTGCGGGTGGTCAGGAAAGACGAGGCGGACGCACGGCGGGTACTTCAAGAGATTAAATCAAGGGGGCTCTCGGTGGAATCCCTCTCGTTGCGCGTGAAGCGGGAGGGGACATCACGGCTTGAGGCGCTGCGCCGTGCCGGGTACGATGCGGTGAAGGGCGGCATGGTGGGGCGGAATGGGCACGGACAATGCCAACTGCTCTTTACGGATGACTATGTGGCCAGTGGCGCACTGATGGCGATTGCCGAGGCTGGGATTCGCGTTCCTGAGGACGTCCGTCTCGCGACCGTGGTGAACGTCGGAAACCGACCGGTGACGGGACTTCCCTACGATGCATTCGTCATCGACCCGTTTGCCGATGGCGATAGGCTTGCCGCCGCCGTCATCATGCATCTGAAGGGGGAGCGTCCCTGCTTCCACGTATCCTTGCCGCAAACATTCGAGGCTGTGCGCGAATAGTCCTCGCATCGCCTGTTTTGTGTTTTCATTGTTTTCGTTTTGCCGTTGACGGCGCACTCATCCTGTGGTATGATGCGGGCCGTTTATGCAAATCAGCAAGAGAAGGGGTTTCAATATGCCAATCGCAAAGGCGGCCATCGCGGCGTTCGCATTGTCGTGTGTGTCGCTGGCTTCCGCCAAGGACTATTTCGTGGATGCGGTGAACGGAAACGATGCGTGGGACGGAACCACGTCCGTTGTCCCGGATGGCTCACAGGGCACTGCCGGTCCGAAGCGGACGCTCAAGGCCGTCTTCGAGGATTGCAAGCCCGCTTCCTCGGATGTTGTCAATGCCGCCAAGGGCACCTATGGCGCGGAATCGATGGATGGCTACCGTGTGAGGATTCCCGCCGGCGTTACGCTTGTCGGGGATGGTGCCGAAGAGACGATTATTCTCGGTCAGGCCGATGCCGATGGGACAAACGGCTGTGGCGCAGACGCCCTGAGGTGCGTCTACCTCGGCAGGGGAGCCAAACTGCTTCGCTTCACGCTGACGAACGGCCATGTGCCGGCGTGGGATTCGGGGACTGCGAATTTCGGCGGAGCCGTGAATTGCGCGGATGCCGCCAAGGCGACGATTGCCGATTGCATCGTGACGAACAACGTGTCTGGACGAGCCGCCGTCAACGGCGGATGCGCGATCCGTTGCCGCTTTGAAGGCAACAAGGCCTGTGCGACGGTTGCCGACCTCATTTTCGGCTCGGCCTATGGATGCGTCTTCGGTGATCCGGGCGGCGACGATCTTTCCTGCGGCTATCAGACGGGGCCCTACGTGAATTGCACGTTTTTTGGTGACGCGGGCTATTCTGTCCGTGGCGCGGACGCAAACAGGCCAAGCCTCAAGAACTGTCTCGTCCTGAAAAGGGTGCATGAATACGTCAATCTGTCGAATTGCTGGTATACGTCCTCGATCGGCTCGAACGTGGCCATGGACGGCAAAACCAGAAAGGTGACGGCCGATGAGCTTAATCTATCGTCTGGATTCATCCCGACCCGTATCTCCCCGTCTGTCAACGCTGGCGTGAACGGCTATTACGATCTTGATCCGGAATTCGGCAACGGCGATATCGCCGGAAACGTACGCATACAGGAGGATGTCATCGACTTGGGTGCTTATGAGGTCAGTTCCCAACCGCTTCACTGGTACGTGGATGCCGAAAACGGAAACGACGCAAACGACGGATTGTCGTCGGCTACGGCGCGTCGGACGCTCGCCGTTGCCCTTGCTGAACCAGAACTGATGACGGGCGATGTCGTGCATGCGGCTCCAGGTGTCTATTCGGATGGCGTGATGACGGCATCGGGCCTCGTTTCGGGCTTTACGGATCGTTTCCGTGCCATTGTGCCCGTAGGCGTGACGCTTGTTGCGGATGCCGGGCCGGAGCAGACCATTATCCTTGGCGAAGCGGATACGGACGCGGCGACAGGGACTTGGTCGTGCGGCCCGAATGCCGTCAGTTGCGTCAAGTTGCTTCGCGGGGCGACCGTGAGCGGCTTTACGCTGACGGGTGGGCATACGCGCGGCTTTGACGGAAACCATTGGGGCGGCGCCGTCCTTTCGGCGACTGCCGCCAACGCCCCGGTCATGGAAAGCTACGTCGTGGGATGCATCGTCACGAACAACTATGCCGCCCGTGGCGCCGGACTTTTCGGCGGCACGGCCATCGGTTGCCGCTTCGCGGACAACCGCGTGGCCGCGACCGGGACGGACATCATGCAGGGTGCGGCGTACAACTGCCTGTTCGGCGACATTCAGGACGTGTCGCAGTTCAACGTATATCAGGGTGGTCCGTATGTGAATTGCACGTTCTACGGAAGCGGGCTGTGCTGCCATTACGCGGGATCAGGACTCTTCGACGGGATCAGAAACAGCCTCGTCCTGAAGCCGTCGAAAAGCTCTGTACAGTTGGTCAATTGCCTGACCATTCCCTTCACGTCATCGACGAGTGGTTGGGACGACGACTCGATCGCGATGCCAATCGATGAGATGGCTTTGGATGGCTTTGTGCCGACGGCGCTTTCGCCCGCATGCGACAACGCGAAAGCCTCCGAATACTATGCCTCGTTTGCGTTGGCGCATCCAGAGGTCGCATCTGTTGACGTTCGTGGCGGCCAGCGCATCTACAATGGCGGCATCGATATTGGGGCCTGCGAGTTCGACTGTCGCGAAGTCTTTGCGAAGACGCTGAAGAAAAGTAGGCTGGTCGTTACGTCGGCCGCCCCAGAGGTGACGCTGGGCGAGAATGCCGTCCTTGTTCCGGCAGGTGATGGGCTTGCGCTTGAATGGGAGCTGCCGTCTGAGGCGACATGCACGTTCACTGTCGCCGTCCAAGGCGAAGGTGCGGCGACTGTCTTGGTGGACGGTATCGTCATCGAGCCGGTGGCGGGCGGGCGATATTCGCTCCATTGCGCGGCGGGGACGCACAATGTGTCGATCTCGTTTACCGGGACGGGTGTCGCTGTGGCCAGTGCGTTCCGTTCAAACGTGGGATTTGAGTTGATCGTCAGATAGGGGGCATGAAGGAGAATGAGAATACGGATCAAGTCGATGCATGAGGGGCGGTCGGTGTGCCGCCGGAACGCGGTCACTGTGCTTGTGGCCTCAATTTTGGCCAGCGGTTCGCTGTTTGCCGGAACGAACATTTGGGAGCGTGCGGGGCTTTTGCCGGCGGCGACGGTCGGTGAGCGAAAGTTCAGCGCGGCCCGATGGCTATGGCGGGACGACATCCCTACACCGCCGGGAAGCGAATGCCTGTTCCGCCGGTCGTTCGAGCTGCCGAAGCCGGTCGCTTCGGCGAAGTTCGCCTGTCGGATGGATGATGGCGGGACTATCTACCTGAACGGTCATGAGATCGGCGTCGGCGACTTTGAACGGAACCTCCGCGTCGGACTGAACGTGTTGGCCGCAAAGGTCAAAAACAAGGCACTCGCGGCCGGATTGATTTTCGCCGCCGACATCAGCCTGTCTGATGGTTCCGCGATTCGTCTGGTCAGCGACACCTCGACCAAGGTTGCGGCCTCGGCGGAAGAGGATTGGTGGTTGCCCGAATACGACGATTCGCGCTGGGTTCCCGCCATCGACCAGGGCGATGTCCTTCAATTGCCGTGGAGTGCGCGTACCGACCTAGCCCTGACGGCGGACTTTGCGACGGCAGGCGAACGGGCGGCGATTGCCGCAGAGCGGCGGCGGATCGATCCTATTCCCGCTGGCCTGTCCGCCGAGCCTGAGCCGAGAGCCGAAGTCGTCACATTCGGCCACCGGTCGAAGATACTCTTGAATGGCAGGGTCTACGAGCCTGAACTCTTTCTCCTTGGCACGGCGGGTGCCGGCAACAGGTTTGCCCGCGACATCGTTCTCAAGACTTCCGCGATGGGGTTCCGGCTCTTTGAGATCATGCTCGATACGGCCGATTTCGAATGCGGAAACGGCGTCTACGATTTCACGTGCGCCGAGAAGCGCGTCTGTGAGCTGATTCGGCTTGCGCCAGAAGCCTATGTTTCGCTGCACATCAACTTTGACCTGCCCAAATGGTGCGCAGAGAATCCGGACGAGACGATCAAGTATGCGGATCCACAGCCGGGCATCAAGGCCACGGATGAGTTCACTGGCGTTCCCGTGCGGCCTTCGGCGGCGAGCCGAAAGTTCCGCGCGGAGGCCGAAACGGTCATTCGTCGGCTTGGGGCGCACATCGCCTCCGGCGCGTGGGGCAAGCGTGTGGCGATGATCCGCGTATCGTGGGGCGTCTATACCGAGTGGCACATGTACGGGATGCAGAACGCACCGGACGTGTCGCGGCCGATGGTCGCCTCGTTTGGCCGCAATCCGCCGCCAGTGGCCGTGCGACGGCATGAGAAGGCCGTGCTTGACGAAAAGGAGGATGCCGAACTCATCGCCTGGAACTTCCATCAGCAGAATGAGATTGCGGACTTGCTGATCGGGCTGACGGCCGCTGTGAAGCGGGAGATACCCGGTCGCCTTGTGGGCGCCTACTATGGCTACATCTGGGACATCTTCTGTCCGGAAGGTGCGAACAGCCTTCTCGGGAAGGTGCTGGACGCCCCGACCGTGGACTATCTTTCGGCGCCGTCCCCATATTTCGGCACTGTGCGCTTCGGCGGCGGATCGTACCATTCGCGCAGCATACCGGACGCCTTTCGCCGACGCGGCAAGCTATTCCTCACGGAAGACGATTCACGCCACAGCCAGACGGTCGGATGGGCCAGGGAGCGCCACCGCGTCAAGACGCCCGAACTCTCCGTGGCAGTGATGAAGCGCAACTACCTGAACGGGCTCTTCGACGGTTCGGGAATCCAGTTCGCCGATCCGTTCTATGGCGTTGGACAGCGGCTGAACTCCTTTGACGATCCGCTTCTGCTGAAGGCTCTTCAGGATAGCCGGTTGGCGGCGTCGGCGGCAGGGACGGTCTCGGCGGGACAGGATGCGGATGTCCTTGTCGTGGTCAGCGAACGTGAGCGGCTGATGCGGGATTCGTTCATAGAGAAGCCTGGGAAGCCCGTTGTGCATTGGCGCCGCCTGTATTCGTACCTTCCGGATTTCCTCTACCGTACCGGCGTGCCGCTGGATTTCGTGCGGCTTGAGGACTTTCTGGCGGACTCTACGAAACCGAAGGCCGTCGTCCTGCTGAACGAATACCATCTGACGCCGGACGAACGGACTCGCCTGTCCGAGCGGCTGAAGGGCATCCGCGTAATGGATTTCACGAAGGCTGAACTCCCCGGTTCTGCTACGGCATGGCGAAGGCTTTTCGAGCGCGAAGGTCTCGTGCCGGCTGTGCCGCTCAACACCTATTTCAGGCGGCAGGGCGATCTGTTCATGGTTCACACGGGGGATGCCGGACGGCTGTCCGTGCGTCCGGGCATCGTCGGTGCGGCGGGTTATTGCGAGCTGTTTTCGGGCAAGACATGGCCGGGGAACGATGTGCTGGAAATCGAGACCAATGGACCAGAAACGTTCCTCTTCAAGGTTGTCAGAAGATGAACAGCCCATCAAACGACAGAACGTCTATTGCGAAAATTTCGCCATGAATTGACAGGGGTAGCCTTTTTTGATAACATGAAACCATGAAATCGATCAATTCTTTTGGCTTTTCAAAATTTGCATATGTGGCTTTTGTGGCTTGGTGCCTTGTGGGCGTTGCCCACTCGGCCCAGATTGTTGACATGAACTGCGCATGGTCGCGGACGGCTGGCGGACAGACCCGGATGGTGGACTTGCCGGACGACTTCCGCATCAACTTGCCATGGATTCGCGAGGGCGGGCAGCATCGTGGATTCAAGCCGGAGACGAATGCCGTCTACCGCAAGACGTTTGTCGCTGACGCCGCTTGGCGAGGGAGGCGTGTGTTCGCGGAGATTGACGGTGCGCAGGATGTCTGTGACGTGAGGCTTAACGGACGTGCCGTCGGAAGCTGGGAGTACGGCTCTCTGGGCTTTGAGTGCGAGTTGACTTCCGCACTTGTGTGGGAAGGAGAAAATGCGCTGGAGATCCACTGTTTCAATGGAGGCCAGTGGTCATGCCGCTGGTATACGGGTTGCGGCATCACTCGCGGGGTGCGGCTTGTGGTACGTAATCCGCTCGCCTTCCTGCGCAACGGCATCTTCGTATCCACGCCCGTCGTCAGTGAAGACCGGGCCGTTGTGAAGATCATCGCCGACATCGTCGGTTGGGATGGCGTCACGAACGAAGTCGCCGAGGTCTCGGCACAAGTGTTTGCGCCAGACGGACGTCTTCTCGGTCAGGTTCGTCGTGAGGTCGGGTACGTCAAGGGCTCGTTTGCGGAAGTGGAGCTGCCAGAATTGGAGGTTGCGCATCCTGAGCTTTGGCGGCTTGAGTCGCCGCGCCTTTATCGCGTTGCCGCATCCGTTTCCCGCAAGGGGCAGATAGCCGATTCCGTCGAACGCCGTTTCGGCATCCGCACGATTGCGTTCGGCAAGGGTTTCGGTTTCCGGCTGAATGGGCGCAAGGTGTTTTTGAAGGGCATGTCGAACCATCAGCATCTTGGGGCTTTGGGCGAGGCTTCTCATACGCGTGCGTGGAAACGCCAGCTGAAGGTGATGAAGGAATTCGGCTACAATGCCATCCGCTGCGCACACAATCCATATCCCGAGGAGCTGCTGGACCTGTGCGACGAGATGGGCATCTTGGTCGTGGACGAACTCGTCGACAAGTGGCGTGGCTGGTGGGCTGGCCGCAAGCCGTTCATCGAGCTTGCGCCGCGTCTCGTATCGGAGTGGGTGCGCCGTGGCCGAAACCATCCGAGCGTCATCCTGTGGAGCGTCGGGAACGAGACGCAGCAGACCGAGCGTTGCCTTCCGTTCGAGGACGGCAACCATGGCATAACGGAATACCGCTACCTTGATGCGCTGGTGAAGCGCTGGGATGCGACGCGTCCGACGACCGTCGCGATGTTCCCATCCCGCGCGGGTGGCGTGATGCGCCGCGATCCAGGCTTCAGGGAGAATCCGGTTCCGCCGGAGCTTTCATGCGCCACCGAGGTTGCGTCCTACAATTATGTGCCAGGCGACTATGCGGCTTATCGAAAGTTCAATCCGAACCTGATCATCTTCCAGAGCGAGGCTGCCGTCAATGCCCTGACCCAGGCCTTCTACCAGATGAACTACGCGACGATGGTCGGCATCAGCTATTGGGGTGCGATCGAGTACTGGGGCGAGTCCGACGGATGGCCCAAGAAGGGGTGGGATTATTCGCTCTTTCGCCGGACGCTTGAGCCGTTGCCGCAGGCATGGCTGATCCGAAGCGCTTTCCGTACGGTTACCGAGGAGCCTATCGTGCGCATCGGCGTAAAGGTCGGTGCGAGCGAATGTGTGCGCTGGAATGACGTCGATGTCGGTTCGGTGCGGCTTGCGTCCGCGTGGCAGATGCCTGACAGCGGGAGTGCCTGTGTCTATGTGTTCTCAAATGGCGATGCCGTTGAACTCATCCTGAATGGCCGCTCGCTTGGCACAAAGGCGAATGATGTGGCCAATCCTGACAGGCGCAACATGTTCATCTGGAACGATGTTCCGTTCGAGCCAGGCTCGTTGGATGCGGTGGCGACCTGTTCAGGAAGGGCGGTTGCGCGGCATCGTATCGAAACGGCGGGATCGGCCGTGTCATTAAGGCTTGAGGCTGAAAACGCCGATGATTGGAATGCTGACGGACGTGATCTGCAGTATGTCTGGGTATCTGCTGTGGATGCGAAGGGACGGCGTGTCAGCGATGTGTCGGGCGAAGTGGCACTGTCCGTTTCCGGTGCGGCGCGGCTTCTTGCGGTTGATGACGGCGATTCGCATACTGACGCATTGTTTTCGGTTTCGCGAACGAAATTCCGGGTAGGGTCGATTCTTGCTATTCTCCAGGCTGCATCCGAACCGGGCGACGTGACGCTTTCCGCAACCTCAGAAACGCTTGGACGTGTATCCCTTGAACTGAAGACCAAGATACATTGACTCCGCCACTACAGTAAGATTGTCAAAGGGAAGATTTGACAACAAAAAAAAACAGATATAATTGCCGCCGTTTCTAACAATAGTAATCACAATTGAAAAGGTGACAGGATATGACTGTAGGAAAGTCAATCAAACGATTGTTGACGATGTTCATGTGTACGTTTGCCGTTGCGTCTGCCGTGGCATCAAATGCGCCGTCGCCGATGGCCGAGTTGCGCCACCACCTTTCGCTCAAGGCCGATG
>CAVJWR010000035.1:0-29065 GCA_963653155.1 Limosilactobacillus gorillae | reverse complement strand
GTCACAGAGATGGGATTGAATTTGGATTCCATAAAACTTACCCAACTACCCACTACCACCTTCCTGCAAGACTAAACATTGTCATCACCAATGCGCTTTGTCGCATAACCATTTATGATTTGCGATTTGTGATTTACGATTGCATTTAGTCATTTAAGAATTTAGTCAGTCCCCAACACCTGCTAATTCCTACCCATCCCCCCACTTCTACACGGCATCCTGATAATCCTGTAAAACGCAAATTAGTGACCATAAATCCAATTACACTCTGTGTCTTCGTGGCTCTGTGACTCTGTGTTAAAAACAACTTCAACTCTACATTTCTACACGGCCATTTTTCTACGATGACGAGGGCGTAGTCGCTACGTAAGGCGGGCACACTACAAATCCTCAAATGCTAAAATGGCCAAATGCAATCGTAAATCATAAATCGAAAATCACAAATTCTCACTACCATCTACCCACTACTTTAATGATGCCCACGATGTATTATCACGGATAGCACCGCAATGTCAGCAGGATTCACCCCAGGTATCTGCGATGCTTGGGCAAGCGTCTCAGGTTTCCATTTCTTGAGCTTTTCACGGCTTTCATACCTTACAGCCGGACATCTATCGTAATCAAGCCATGAAGGGATTTTCGTATTCTCATCTCGCTTAGCCCGTTCTGCCGCAATCTTTTCCTGTTCAATGTACCCTTCATATCGACGTAAGATGGCAATCTCTTCGGAAACCGTTTGCGGCAATGAGGCAACAACATCGGGCTTTGAATGCAAGTGCTTCCCTATCATTTCAGCGAAACGATGCGCCTCTTCCCTTATCTCATGGGGCAAAACACCAATTCTATCAGCCGCATTCATCAGACGATATCGGGCGTTGTCTTGGCGAAGGATAAGGCGCCTCTCTGCACGTGACGTAAACATCCTGTACGGTTCATCTGTCCCTTTCGTGACAAGATCATCTATCATGACCCCGATATACGCATCCTGACGGCTAAGCACAAGCGGATCTTCATTCCTTACCTTAAGAGAGGCGTTGATGCCAGCCATTATTCCCTGCGCAGCTGCCTCTTCATATCCCGTGGTTCCGTTTACCTGTCCGGCAAAGAACAATCCAGTTATGCGCTTCGATTCAAGCGTATGCTTAAGTTCCCTTGCGTCTATGCCATCATACTCTATAGCATAGGCATATTTCAGAAATTCGGCATTTTCAAGTCCAGGGACGGAATGAACCATATCTTCCTGGACTTTCTTCGGCAAAGAACAGGAAAGACCGTTCGGATATATGATCGTCTGAGAGAGATCCTCTGGCTCAAGCATGACATGATGTTGCTTGGCATCGGCAAACCTAACTATCTTATCCTCAATTGAAGGGCAATACCTTACGCCTGTACCCTTTATCGGGCCTCCATAGAGAGCCGAATCAGACAAATGAGACCTGATTATGTCATGAGTCTTGGATGTCGTATGCGTCATCCAGCAAGGAATATTTGGAATGTTCCACGTGGAACATTCCTTGGATGGAGAATCTGCACAATTTTTATCGCTCGAACGACAACAACAGCTACCTTCATGGGTTGCAATATTATGTCCAGAAACAGACGAATCAAAACCATCCGAAGAGGGGATACCATGAGACTGTTTTCCAATGTTCCACATGGAACATTTTGACCTCAAACTGAATAGTGGTGGTGGCATTTCTCCTTTTTGAGCAATGCATTTGGAGAAGTCGCAGGAAGATGCCTTTAACCGTGGTGGCGTTCCTGTTTTCAGGCGCACCAATTCGAAACCGAGTCGTTCAAGCGATTCGGAAAGCATATTGGCGGCAGGGCGATCATCTCCGCCAGATTCCTCCACATCGTGTCCAATGAAGATTCGTCCCCGAAGTGAAGTACCAGTGGCGACTATGACAGCCTTTGAGGCAATCTCACCACTGTTTTTTGTGCACACACCAATTGCGGTGGCGGTTAGAGTATGTTGTCCATCATCTGCCGTACTGTGACATTCTCCTTCTGATACCATAATGTCCGTAACTATATCCTCAAGCACCGTCAGGTTGGCTTGGCTGGAGACTACTTTCTGCATCCTTTGGGCGTAACTTTTCTTGTCACATTGGGCACGGGTCGCCTGCACTGCCGGTCCACGGGAAGTATTCAACGTCTTTTCCTGAAGTGCCGTCTGATCTGCATTGTATCCCATCTCTCCGCCAAGGGCATCAAGTTCGTACACGAGATGGCTCTTGGCCAAGCCTCCTATCGAAGGATTGCAAGGCATTGTCGCAATTGAATCTTTTCTACCGGTAATCAGAAGGGTAGGTATCCCCATTCTTGCGGCAATGAGGGCAGCTTCAGTTCCGGCATGTCCGGCACCAATTACGATAATCTCAAAACCATTTTCAGTTGCCATTTTCATTTTTGTCTATTCTTCCTTTATCGGCGGGAGGTATGTAATCCTTTGAGATAGTTGAACCTCAGAAGGGAATGTATTTGTCTCACACGGAGGGCACTTATCCTCCGATCGAAGCGAGCCGCGTAAGCGGTCGCTAGAGAGGGGTGAGGCACGGAGTTGGAATCTATGAGATATTTGTACTCTTTTACGTATCGTCTGGATGGTAGCCGTGCAAGCCAAACGAAAAGAGGTAATTGCAAAAATATTAATCTCCGTGTCTCCGCAACTCCGTGTGAAATATAAATTTCAACTGCCGTTTTTAGACTAAAAACTTTGATGAACATTTGTTTATCCTAACTTTGACAGTTGAAATAGAGAAAAACCTCACACGGAGGCACTTATCCTCCGAACGAAGTGAGCCGCGTAAGCGGTCGCTAGAGAGGTGAGACACGGAGCTGAGTTTTGGCCATCCCTCAATCTTTTCGTACCTCCGTGTGCGATTATAATGATTCGTGTGATTCATGCTTTGAAATCGTTGTGCCATATAAATAAGATCATGTGAATCAAATTTGGGTTGCACATTTACGATAGTTATTGACAATTTTAATAATTGCGTTATCCGACATAAAAATATTTATGCACAAGCACGAAACCCTTTATTTTCAATGCTTTGCTGAATGTCAAGTACCTTGACCCGCATTTGCACAAAGAAAATAATAACATTTGTGAACCATTTATGAACATATTGCAGTGCATAAAACGATAGTTGATTTTAATGGATTTCCATGGACACATTATCACACATATCCCGTATTATATCAAAGTAGTGGGTAGATGGTAGTGGGTAGATGATAGTGGGTAGTTTTGTCCCCATGCATCCCCGTGTCATGCATATATGGGAGAAGCACACTCGGCCCCTTGCGGCCCTACGGGTTCGCTTTGTTTAGGCAACCCTACGCCTACGGCGCGGGCGAATCTGTTGCGACCGTTGCCTATATAAATCGTAAACGCCTAAAACCTACCTACTAAACCCTACCATCTACCAACTATCCTTCTACATTTCTACACGGCAATTCACTGCGATGGCGGGAAGGACGCAATTCATTGCGTCCGTGTTCTTAGTCGCAGTAAACTGCGACCCTCCCGTATATGCACGACGACGAGGGCGTACCCTTTTAGCGACCGCATGCGCGGCTCACTTCGTTCGGGGAATATTTCGCCATGGTGAGCGTGGGCGGCGATTTCATCGAAATCGCCCTACCAAAACCTAAAACCTACCAACTACAATCTAAAACCTGAAACCTACCATCTATCAACTACCAACTACCAACTACCAACTATCTTCTATCTTCTATCTTCTATAAAAATGGCAAACACACAGTGCAATGGAAGTTGTAAACCTTTAATGCCAACTTATGAACAAAAACTGTTCATAAGTTGTGTACTACTTTGCGCTTATTTATAGTGACTAACCAGTTAAATTATGCTTTAATGTGAAAGTTCAAAAAAGACTAAATAGGTAGAAAGAATGCGAGCAGAATTGTGGGACATAGCGGTTGCCCTCTATAAGGCATCTCTGAAATCTCAGGAAGAGGTTGAAAAATGGAATCGTCATGCCATGACTTTCGCTTCCCATAAGCTGGAAGGAAACGTTCTTTCCATTGGTGTCGCCGATCAGTACATAGCCGAGTACTATGCCGAAATATATTCAGAACCTCTTAGGATTGCCCTGATACAGGCTGGAGGCCCTGAAGACGTAAAGGTAGTGTTCAACGTAAGTGAAGCAGCACGAATCGATGCGGAAGAAAAGCGTCAGCAGGAAAGCAAGCGACAGGTCTTCGGAGAGTCGCAGGCTCTGCTCAAAAAGTTCGCTTCCACAATACCACTAACCAGCAACTACACTTTCGAAAATTTCGTGAAGGGTCCGTCAAACTCATTCGCGTACGCAATAGCATCTGCCATAGCCAAGGAACCTGGCGGAAACACCAACAATCCTTTTTTCATATGGGGCGGCACTGGTCTCGGCAAGACGCACCTCATGCAGGCAATCGGCCATTATGTGCTTAAGCACAACCCTCAAAAGAGCGTCTGCTACATAACGAGCGAGACGTTCCTCAACGAATACATCAACGCCATATCAAACAAGGCGATGGAATCTTTCCGCAAGAGATACCGCCACATAGACCTGCTTCTGCTTGATGACGTGCAGTTCGTTGGAGGCAAGGAACAGTTTCAGGAAGAATTCTTCAATACGTACAACGACCTGATGACCTACGGAAAACAGGTTGTGATGACGTGCGATGTGCCGCCCAAGAGACTGAATGGCTTTGAAGAGAGGCTTGTGACCAGATTTCAGCAGGGAATAGTCATAGAAATCGAATCGCCATCATACGAAACACGCATAGCGATCCTAAAGGCGAAGGCGAGAAACTGCAGGCAGACGATACCTGACGACATATTTACCTTCATCGGCGAAAACATAAAGTCCTCCGTAAGGGCAATGGAAGGTGCCCTGAACCTTGTCGTGAAATTCATGGAGGCAAATCCTGATATCGAAATAACAAAGCAGATGGCTCAGGTGCTGCTGAAGGAACTGACTGAAGAGGAAGTCACGATAAGGCGTCTTTCGGTAGAAGAAATCATAAAGGCCGTATGTTCGTTCTACGATACCTCTTACGCCGACATCCTCTCATCCAACCGAACGCAGCCATTGGCTACGGCACGTCAGGTGGCAATGTTTCTCGCAAGGAAGCTTACTGGGCAGTCAACGCCAACCGTCGCCAGCGAATTCAAGCGCAACCATACAACTGTCATATATGGCGCGGAATCCATCCAGAAAAGGCTATCTGTCGAGCCAAAACTCAGAAAATCAATTGAGCAGATAACGGAACAGCTCGGTAGAAAGCCATCAGAGCTATTCGATTGATAAATTGTTGGTTTTCTGTTCGCAAGATGTCCACAATTCGCCAAGTTATGTACACAAATGAACAGCCAAAGCGAAATGCGATAAGAAGCCAATAGATGTGCAAGCAGTAATGAACAAGGTGGCAACGCATTTCGCCATTTAAAATCAACCGTATCGGTGACTTATGCCACTTGCTGACAATCCTACTATTACTTAATAACTACTTTACTTCAATACCACTAATAGGATACAATACGCAGCAAAGGAAACCAAAGGGAGTTTGCCATGAAGATTAAGATCATCCGCTCAAAGTTCATTGAGGGACTAAAGAAAGTTCAAAACATCGTAGCCGGCAAGGGATCGCTTCAGATCATACAGAATACGATGCTTGAGGCCAAAGGCGGAAAGTTGAATCTTGTCACCACCGATCTCGATATCTCTATAAGGTCTACAGTGGATTGTGAAGTGGTTGAAGAAGGGGCGACAACGCTTCCGGTCAAACTCCTTTCAAGCACAATAGCGTCGTGCGCGGAGGGCGTGGTTGAGCTTGATGCGGATGCCCAGGATCGTGCGCGCATATCGGCAGGGAGCGCATCGTTCAGGCTTTCAGGAATGTCGGTTGCCGATTTTCCGTCTTTGCCGGCATCCGAAGATGCCTTTGCCTATGAGCTTCCGCAGGCGACCCTCCGTGAAATGCTGCGGAAAACATCGTATGCCGTTTCGCAGGATGAGACGCGCAAGACCCTCAAGGGCGTACTGATGAGCTTCAAGGATGGAAAGCTCACGATGGTGGCCACGGATGGACGCAGACTTGCCCTTGTGGAACACGAGATCGAGTTCCCGGCAGCGGCCGAAAAGGACATAATCCTCCCTTCAAAGGTTGTTGCCGAGCTTCAGCGTTCGCTTGGCGGCGATGGAGAGGTGAAGATAACGATCGAAAAGTCTCAGGTTTCCTTCAACCTTGGCGAAACGCAGATATATTCGAAGCTCCTCGATGAGATATATCCGAACTATCGTCAGGTAATCCCGTCTAACTGCGGGCAGCACATAGTTGTGGATCGCAAGCTGCTCCTTGACGCCATAGACCGCGCAAGCGTAATGACAATGGAGGAATCCTCTTCCGTTCGCCTTACATTTGATTCGAACCAGCTCCTCGTTTCGTCCGTCGCGGCTGACATAGGCGAAGCGAAGGACATTGTGCCGATAAAGTACAGTGGCGAGAAGATTGAGATCGTCTTCAACCCTGCCTTTGTGAAGGATCCCCTGAAGGCAATAGATGAGGACGAGGTAACGATAGAACTGAACAATGGATCTTCACCGGCTATCATCAGGTGTTCGGTTCCTTTCCTTTACGTGATGATGCCGCTACGCATTAACTGATGAATCTCTGGAAAGACAAAAACTTTCCGATTATCATATCTTGCGCAAAGACGCTCGCTCCTTGGACAGAACGGGAACTTGTCGGGTTCGGCTACAAGATTGTTGATAAGTCGGATAACTACGTCGTAGTCAATGGCGCATTGCGCGATGTATTCAAGCTGAATCTCTGGCTGCGCACCGCGCAGCGTGTGCTTGTGCCTTTGCTTCGCTGCCAATGCCGCCACATACGGGAACTGTACGACAAGGTAGGATCGATAGACTGGGAAAACCTCATAGCCTCGGATGGCTATGTAAGCGTATCGTCTGTTGTCCACAACAGCACCATACGCGATACCCGCATGCCGTCGCTTGTCGTAAAGGACGCAATTGTGGACAAGATACGGATGAAGGTTGGCCAGCGGCCAGATTCCGGTGGCGACTACGATCTTGGAGCGTGCGTATTTGTACACTGGAACTGCGATACGGCAATCATATATCTTGATACGTCTGGCGCTCCACTATCCAAGCGCGGATACCGCAAGATACCAGGCTCTGCCCCGATGCAGGAAACCCTTGCTGCCGCATGCATCAATGCGATGGGTTGGGATGGCAAGGCACCATTCATTTCCCCAATGTGCGGATCAGGCACTCCGGCGATAGAGGCGGCATTAAAGGCCATGAACCGCGCCCCTGGATCCCTTCGCGCAAGATTTGGCTTCATGGGCATAAAGGGATACAGTAACGTAATCCCGGGAGAGAAGGCACCAAGAGTCGCCCCAAGGCAGCGTTTTGGAGTATCTCCTGAACAGATATTCAAGGATATGCTCGTCGAGGCGGCTGAAAACGAAAAGGACAGCATTCCTCCGATAATTGCAACGGACATTTCGCCGGAAGCGATCCAAAATGCGCAAATAAACGCCAACGCTGCAGGAGTATTCAAGCATATCAAGTTTGGTGCGTGTGATTTCGCCGATACCGATCTATGCTCGGTCACTACGCAGTCGACAGAACAGGAAACTACAGGAAGTTCGCGTCCAGCCGTATTCTTCAATCCTGAATATGGCATAAGGCTTGGCGACCCTGAAGAGCTTAAGGTGCTGTATGGACGCATAGGCCAATTCATTTCCGAAAAATGTCATGGGATGACGGCTGGCCTTATCACCGGAAACCCTGATTTGGCGCAAGCTGTCGATTTGAAGTATGTCGATAGAGTACCATTCTACAATGGACCAATAGACTGTAGGCTGTTCATTTACGAACAATAGGCAGGTATGCAGAGGTTATCGACAATGAAGGCATCTCTTATGAGATGCCTTCATTGTTTATAATTCTTGATTCTATGTATTTTCTTTTCAATGAAAAATGGAGTATTTAAGCGTTAAAGAGTTATAGACAGCTTATTATAACTTGTTTATAACTTAATATGTTTATAAATATGTTGATAAGTGTTTATAAAAGGCTCTTGCATTGATGAGCCAAAACAGGGATAATATGCGGCCTAAGGGATTATCAGATGAATAGCATATCAAGCAAGATCTGCATCAAGTTTAAGGACGCACGACGCGCCCTTGGGCTTACGCAGACTGCCTTGGCACAGGAGATAGGTTGCCATCAGGCAGCCCTGTCGATGTTTGAGAAGGGTAATCCCACCAAACTGTCCGAAGAGTACGTCAATAGGCTATCGGCACGCTTGGGTTTGAACATAAAGTCTCTCAGCGAAGAGCTGGCGGCAGAGGAAAAGGAAGCGGTTTCGAGGCTTGCCAGTGTAGCTGTAGGGTTTTGCCCGGAGCCGGAATGTCCATCAAACTCTCCATATTCGGTTGCCGGGCGTACCCTCTACAGGGTTACGTTGCAGAAGGGTAGATACTGTGCCCATTGCGGTGAAGTGCTTGAAACCAGATGCCCGCATTGCGGTGCTGCCATCAATGATGGAGCCTGTTGCTCGTCTTGCGGTAGCCCGTATGTAAGTTTATAAAAATATTCGCACATCCAGAGAGAGACCCATGGATGTGCGACGTATTTGCGCGTCATTGCAACGCACTGTGTGATTAAAGGCCGAGTTCTTTTCTAATGGAATCGACGAGAGAGGCATATTCGCCGTCGGAAAGCGTGGTACGCTTGGGGTTCATCTCGAACGTACCGCCCCACTCGAATTCGTCGGCATATTTCGGCACTAGGTGGAAGTGGAGATGATGGCCGGTATCACCGTAAGCTCCGTAGTTGACCTTTGCCGGATTGAAGAGCTTGTGGATGGCCGCTGCGACCTTGCACACGTCATCCATGAAAGCATGCCGCTCATCGGGTGAAAGTTCCACGATTTCGCTGACGTGGAATTTACTGGCCACGATACAGCGTCCCCTATGGCTCTGTTCCTTGAACAGGTATACCTTGCTTGCGGGCAGTTCACATATCTTTATTCCAAAGGCATCCAAAAGATCGCCTTCATCACAGTAAGCGCAATTCATCGACATAAGATATCCTTTCGTTTCCCATGATTATACCATTTTGCTGATCGCGGACGAAATCGCATCGCCCATCGCAACTGTTCCAACGGAGTTTAGTCCTGCGGTGGAAATGTCTGCGGTTCTGATGCCATTTGAAAGCACAGCCGAAACGGCATCCTCGATTGCCTTGGCCTCATCCTGCAAGTTGAACGAGTAGCGAAGCATCATGGCGACGGACAGTATTGTCGCTATCGGGTTCGCAATATCCTTGCCGGCGATGTCGGGCGCAGATCCGTGAATCGGCTCGTACATGCCGAAGCCATCTTCGCGAAGCGAAGCTGAAGGCAGCATGCCGATTGATCCAGTGATTTGCGAAGCCTCATCGGAAAGGATGTCACCGAACATGTTTTCGGTGAGTATCACGTCGAACTGTCTTGGGTTGCGCACAATCTGCATTGCGGCGTTATCGACATACATGTGGGACAGCGAAACATCTTGGAATTCGCTCTCATGCAGACGAGTCACGGTCTCTCTCCACAGCCGTGACGTTTCAAGGACATTTGCCTTGTCAACGCTCACGACGTTTTTCCTGCGCTTCCTGGCGGCAATGAAGGCCATTCTCGCGATGCGTTCGATTTCAGAAACAGAATAGCGCATCACGTCATGCGCGGAAAGTCCGTCATCGCTTCTCTGGTGCTCTCCGAAGTATATGCCGCCAGTTAGCTCACGTACGACAAGCAAGTCTATGCCGCCGTTGCCATCATTACCGCCTACGATTTCGGGGCGAAGGGGACTTGCGCTCTTCAAGGGCTCCCACACCTTTGCCGGGCGCAGATTGCAGAAAAGGCCAAGCCCGGAACGTATGCCGAGCAATGCTCTCTCTGGACGGTCTTTTCCTGGCAGAGAATCCCATTTTGGCCCACCGACTGCGCCGAGCAATACCGCATCGGACGATTTGCACGCGGCAAGCGTCTCTGCGGGTAGGCACTGCCCGGTAGCGTCGTAGGCACATCCGCCTATAAGCCTCCGGTCGATCTCGAATTCATGGCCAAACCTGTCTCCGATCGCGTGCAGGACCTTGATTGCCTCGCCTACGATTTCGGGTCCAACGCCGTCACCGGCGACAACTGCAATGCGCTTTTTCATTTCTGCACCACCTTTCTCATGTAGGCTGCGAGTCCACCCGCAGCGATCAGATCCTGCATAAACGGAGGAAACGGTTCGGCCTTGAACGTCTTGCCGGATGTGATGTCCGTTATTGTTCCGGCCGAAAGGTCGACGGAAAGCTGATCGCCTGCGTCAATGGAATCCACAGCCTCTGAGCATTCCATGATTGGAAGGCCAATGTTGATAGCATTCCTGTAGAAGATGCGGGCGAACGTCGAGGCGATCACGCATGAGATTCCGCTCGCCTTGATTGCCAATGGCGCGTGTTCACGCGAGCTTCCGCAGCCGAAGTTGCGTCCGGCGACCATTATGTCGCCAGGGGAAACCTTGGAGACGAATGTGGAGTCGATATCCTCCATGCAATGCTTTGCGAGTTCACTCGCGTCTGCCGTATTGAGATAGCGCGCGGGGATAATGACGTCCGTATCGACGTTGTCCCCGTACTTGAAGACCTTTCCGGAAATTTCCATTACGATTCCTCCATGTTTTCAGGTGAGACGATTTTCCCTGCGACGGCACTTGCCGCCGCCACGGCGGGAGAGGCCAGATAGATTTCGCTTTCTACATGGCCCATGCGTCCGACGAAGTTTCTGTTTGTCGTTGCGACGGCGCGTTCCCCCTTTGCGAGAATGCCCATGTGTCCGCCGAGGCAAGGGCCGCATGTGGGGGTGGACACGACGCAGCCGGCTTCGGCGAACGTCTTGAGGTAGCCGAGTTCAAGGGCCTCTATCCAAATGCGCTGGGTCGCGGGGATAACTATGCAGCGAACGCGCGGATTGACTTTGCGCCCCTTGAGGATTTCGGCCGCAATGCGCAGGTCGGAAAGCCGTCCGTTGGTGCAGCTCCCGATCACGACCTGATCGATTGCGATGTTCTCGATCTCATCTATGGTGTGGGTATTTTCGGGAAGGTGCGGGAATGCGACGGTTGGACGGAGAGTCGAGAGGTCGATATCGATCGTCCGCGCATAGGTTGCGTCGGCATCCGCCTCCTTTATGACGGGTTGCTTTGCCCCGTGCGCCTTCAGGTATTCGAGGCAGATGTTGTCAACGGGGAATATGCCATTCTTCGCGCCGGCCTCGATGGCCATGTTGGCGATTGTAAAACGGTCATCCATCGAAAGGGCGGCGACGCCGGGACCGGAGAATTCGAGCGACTGGTATCGTGCCCCGTCAACGCCGATCATTCCGATAAGGTGCAGGATCAGATCCTTGCCGCTCACATGGCGCTGGAACGATCCGTGCAGCGTAACCTTGATGGCCTCGGGAACGCGGAACCAAGTCATTCCAGTAGCCATGCCGCATGCCATATCGGTTGACCCTATGCCGGTGGAGAATGCGCCGAGCGCACCGTATGTGCAGGTGTGGCTATCGGCACCGATGACAAGGTCGCCTGCGGTGACGAGTCCCTTTTCAGGCAGCAGTGCGTGTTCCACTCCGCAGTCGTGGCCGACCTCAAAGTAGTTCTTCACTTTCTGGCTGTACGCGAACTGCCGCATGCAGGCGCATTGGGATGCGGCCTTTATGTCCTTGTTTGGAGTGAAGTGGTCGGGGACGAGCGCTATCTTGTCGCGGTCGAATACGCTTTCCCTGCCGAATTTCGGGAACTCCCCTATCGCAACGGGAGCCGTTATGTCGTTGCCAAGCACAAGGTCGAGCTTCGCCATTACGAGCTCCCCCGCATGGATCTCTTCCCTGTTTGCGTGTGCGGCCAGAATCTTCTGGCTCATGGTCATCCCTGCCATCTCAGTTTTCCTCCTCGATTTTCTGTTTATCCGTATGACCCCCTCCGAGCATGTCGTGGTCGAAGGAATGCTGTGCGATTGATGCCGCTCCGGTTCCGATGCCGCCCTGGCTTTCGTCGAGCATCCTGTTCACTGCGGCAAGGCACGCGAGTATCGATCCCTCGATGATGTCCGTCGATACGCCGCGTCCACGGTAGGTGCCCGTCGCGTCGGAGATCTTCACCGAGACTTCGCCGAGCGCATCGCGGTGTTCGGTGACGGCCTGTATCGTGTAGTCGTCCAGACTGAACGGGTGGCGGATTATCTTCTCCACGGCCCTTATGGATGCGTATACGGGTCCGGTGCCGAGCGCGACTTCCTGATATGTCTTCCCTCCGCGCTGAAGCGTGACGTCGGCCGTAGAGCTCATGCGGTTGCCGCTATTCACGACGAAGGATACGAGGGTATACTGCTTTGTCGGGTCGGAAGCCGTTGGCGCGGCCGCTTCAGCCAAGGCGGCAATGTCGCGATCCGAGATCTTCTTCTTTATGTCTGCCAGACGCTTGAACTGCGCAAAGAGTTCGTCAATGCGCTCTTCGGGCAGCGCATAGCCAAGGGTCTTCAGCCGCTCGCTGAATGCGTGGCGTCCTGAATGCTTGCCGAGGACGAGTTCCGTCTTCTTTACCCCAACCGACTCAGGGGTCATGATTTCGTATGTCTTTGCGTTGGTCAGCACCCCATGCTGGTGTATGCCGGATTCGTGAGCGAACGCATTGGCGCCGACGATCGACTTCGAGGGGAATATCTTCACGCCGGTTATTGAAGAGAGCAGCTTGGCGGTTCGTCCTATCTCTTCGGTATGGATGCCGTGCGAGAGTCCGTAATAGTCGCTTCGCGTGCGCAATCCCATGACGATTTCCTCAAGCGCGGCATTGCCGGCGCGTTCGCCGATGCCGCAGATAGTGCATTCCACCTGTCTGGCGCCGGCCTGTACGCCGGCGAGGGAGTTGGCGACGGCAAGTCCGAGATCGTCATGCACATGCATCGAGATGATTGCACGGTCGATGTTCGGTACGCGGTTGCGCACGTTCATCACCATGTCCGTTATCTCCTTTGGGGTGGCGTACCCGACGGTATCCGGCAAGTTCACTATGGTCGCGCCGTTTGCGATCGCCGCCTCGATCACGGTACAGAGATAGTCGGGATCCGTGCGGGTCGCGTCTTCAGCCGAGAACTCGACTTCGGCGCATTTGCCTCGCGCATACGCGACCATCTTGCGGACCTGCTCAAGTGCGCGCTCGCGTGACATTCTGAGCTTGTACTGCAGATGAAGGTCGCTTGTGGCGAGAAAGGTGTGTATTCGCGGATTCGCCGCCCCCGCAAGCGCGGACGCGGAGGCGTCAATGTCGTTTGGCAAGGCCCTCGAAAGCGAACACACCGTGCATCCGCGCACGGCCTCCGCTATCTGCTTCACGCTGTCGAAGTCGCCAGGCGATGCGGCGGCGAATCCTGCCTCAATGACATCCACCCCCAGCCGCTCAAGCTGCCTTGCCATGCGCAGTTTCTCTTCGAGTGTCATCGAGTAGCCTGGCGCCTGCTCACCATCCCGGAGGGTGGTGTCGAAGAATCTCACCTTGTTGTCATTCATTTGCTATCCTTTCCTGAAACGAAAAACGGCCCCACTCGTTTGAGCGGGACCGCCATTTCCTGAACCTATCTTGCTTTGCCGTTCAAGTACACGCGGAACCGCCCCGTGGCGTAAGGCCAAGGGTATAAAGTCGTGCAAACATAAACGAGCATACAATCATGATCCACCAATTCCAAAAAACGGCGCGTATTCTACCATAACGCCAACTTGCAATGCAACAGCAAAGTTTCGCAATCAATGTGGTGTCAGAAAATGGCCAGTGCGGTCAAAATATGATATGATATTCGCCAAAGATATGGGAGAATGCGTATGGTGAAGACGTTGATTCTGACTGGCTGGGGGTGGAAGGAATACCCTGTTGCCGCTGCCGTTGCCGTCAAGGCGACGGCAGGCGATGCCGATGTCATTGGCATGAGCCGCCGCAGGCTTCCGGAATATCTGGAAGGCTACGATGGCGCACACAAGAGAATTGTCCTGATCGGCATTGGACTGGGTGGCGACGAATCGCGATTGGCGAAGGCGCTTTCATCCCTAAAGGACCGGGGCGTTGAAGTCATGTGGATCAGCGCAATCGACTTTACGCCTACGCAGAAAGCCGCCATCGCGCCGCTACTGTCGGCTAGGCTACGGCTTGGCGGAACTCTCCTTGAGGCCGTAGGCTCGGCGTATGGGGTTGACGTAAGGGACTACGCTCCGTATGCCGTAGAAGGCAAGAAGGCTGCGGCTTCGGTCCGAGCGTGGCAGGAATTGGTGGACGCGGCGATGTATGCACATCGCAACTATCAGGACGAGAAATCCTACGCCAAGGCCATCATGTATCTTGCTCGTGGTATACAAGAAGAGGCGTGGGATGCGGAAGCGCATCGGGTAGTGGCTCACTATAGGCGCTATGGCGGACGCGAGCTTGTCGGGAAGAGCGCAAAGATGCGCACCCTTCAGGAACGCATCGATCGCATAGCGTCATTCCCCGATGCCCGTGTGCTGATACTTGGGGAGTCTGGAACAGGCAAGGAAACCGTGGCCCTTCAGATCCACAGCAAATCGGATCGACGGAATGAGGCGTTCTATGCGTTCAATTGTGCCAGCGTGAACCCCGAATTGCTGGAGAGCCGTTTCTTCGGACATGAGAAAGGGGCTTTCACCGGGGCGGATCGGCAGGGGGTTGGACTGTTTGAGCTGGCGAATGGAGGCACCCTGTTCCTCGATGAGATCGGCGAACTGCCGCTGGAGGCGCAGGGTATTCTCCTGCGCGTTCTCGAAGGCGGACGGTTCATGCGCATGGGTGGCCGCGATGAGATAGAGGTTGATGTGCGGCTCATCACCGCGACCAACCGCAACCTTCCGATGCGTGTGCGCGACGGCAAGTTCCGCGAAGATCTTTACCAGCGGCTGAATGTCGTCCAGCTTCGAATCCCATCGTTGCGCGAACACAAGGAAGACATCCGCGACATTGCTGACGGATGGTGGCTCCAGCATCACCGGGCGCACCTTGCGGAAGGGCAGATTGCTGCGCTCATGGAGTACGACTACCCAGGCAACGTCCGCGAACTGCTGAATCTCATGGAAAGGGCGACGGTTCTGGGAGAGATGGACTTTACCGCCCTGATAAACGAACACAAGGAAATGAATGCCGGCCTTACGGACAATTCCGCAAGCGAGTTGGCGGTCTCGCCAGACGAACTGGAGGCGGCGATGCGTATTCACGTACGGCACGTTTTCGACAAGTACGGGCAGAATCTCTCGAAGACAGCCGCCGCGCTCAAGGTCGCGAGAAACACCGTGAAGAAGTACCTATAGCCAAATGCCGTGACCTCAGCGAGATTGAGGTTTACTGACATGCGCGGATGGATATTGGTGATGGTTGACGAGCCAACTACCCGAACGAAATTGAGCCAACTACCCGAATGAAAACGGGCCAACTACCCGAATGAATAATCAGATGCGCATAAATATGATATAATTATGCCATTATGAACAAATATAGAAGACGCGTTGTTGATGAAATATTGCAATTGAAGTTATCGTCTTCGGCTGCCGTTCTTGTGGAGGGTCCGAAATGGTGCGGAAAGACGACAACCTGCCTTCAGGTTGCAAAAAGCTGCATCTTCATGGACGAGCCGACACGCCGCGAACAGAATCTTGAACTCGCTCAAATTGATCCGGACAGAATCTTGTCAGGTATCCAACCTCGGCTGATTGATGAATGGCAGATTGCGCCGAAGCTTTGGGATGCCATTCGCTACAAAGCCGACCGGGAATCCATTATAGGCGGGTACATGATTACCGGTAGTGCCGTCCCTGTCGATATAGATGAATTGAAACATTCCGGAACGGGGCGCTTTTCGTGGCTGAAGATGCGTCCAATGACTTTGTTTGAGTCTGGCGAGTCGTCTGGTACTGTGAGACTTGCGGATTTGTTTAAGGGGCATCCCGTGACGGCGGAGGCCGCGAAGTCGTTAGACCTGGAACATATGGCGGACATCGTTTGTCGAGGTGGATGGCCACAGTCGTTGATGATGACTGGACGGGCTCAGTTTGAAACGGCGAAGAACATTCTGCAGGCGATTGTGGAGCGTGACATCTCGCGAGTGGATAAGACGGCCAAGAATCCGGATCGGGCACTCAAGCTCATGCGGTCATATGCAAGGCTTCAGGGAACGCAGGCATCGGCAAAAGTCATCAAGGCAGATTTGGCGTCAAACGAAATGATTTCCATTGGCGATGACACGATATATTCATATCTGAATGCGCTTCGGAAATTGTTTGTCATAGAGGACTCGCATGCATGGTGTCCAAATCTGCGGACAAAAGACGCTGTGCGGACTTCAGATACCCGCTATTATGTTGACCCTTCGATTGCTGTCGTTGCGCTCGGCGCAGGCCCCGGCGAGCTTATGAACGATTTGAAGACATTTGGCTTTCTGTTCGAGACAATGGCAATGCGGGATTTGCGAGTCTATGCGGAAGCACTGGAAGGCGAGGTTCGACATTATCATGACAAGCAGGGTCTTGAATGCGATGCTGTCATTCACCTTGCAAATGGGCGATATGCCTTGTTTGAGATCAAACTTGGCGGTAAGCATCTGATAGACGAAGGCGCGAACACGCTAAATGCCCTTTCTCGATTGATAGCGGAAAAGAATCTGCCACCCCCTGCCTTTCGGATGATTGTGACTGCGGTTGGAGAGTTCGCATATACGCGTCAGGAGGATGGGATTATCGTCTGTCCTCTTTCTGCACTTAATTAGGTATGTGCAACTCACTCTTGCTGGCGTACTTCGTTGGGCCTTATGTGTGGTATAATTCACGGAAATTGACTGAGTAAGCAGGGAGATTTCTGTAAACCATGTTGCGTATCGTAGATTGGTCCGAAGGCAAACGGCAAAGCAAGATAGTCACGGCGTTCCTGGAACGCAGTGCATTCCCGGATGAGGCGGAAAAGGCCGCCGCCGCAGTGTTGGCGGATGTGCGTGTGCGTGGAGATGCCGCCGTCGCCGACTGTGTCTCCAAGTTCGAGGGGGCGCAGCTCAAACCCGAGCAGTTCAGGATTTCACAGTCGGAACTGAAGCGGGTGGATGCGTCCGTTCCGGCACATCTCAAGCGGGCGGTCAAGGATGCGTACACCCGCGTGATGCGCTTCTCGAAAGCCTCTCTCCGTTCCGCCTGGACGATGAAGACGCCTCACGGCGGAAGCACGGGTGAATTCTTCTCCCCGATGGATCGCGTTGGCGTGTATGTTCCCGGCGGCACCGCTCCGCTTGCATCCACTTCCATCATGACGGTCACGCTTGCCCGCGCCGCCGGCGTGAAGGAAATCGTCGCGTGTACCCCTGCCGGAAAGACCGGTGTGGTCAACCCCACGCTTCTCTATGCGCTAAAGCTTGCGGGGGCCACCGAGATATATCGCGTTGGGGGCATTCAGGCGATAGGGATGATGGCATTCGGCACGAAGTCCTGCCGCAAGGTGCAGAAGATCGTCGGTCCCGGCAACGCATATGTCACGGCGGCAAAGCGTCAGGTGTACGGGTATGTCGGCATTGACCAGGTCGCAGGGCCGAGCGAGATAGCCGTCCTTGCCGATGGCACGGTGAGCGCAAAGTGGGTTGCGGCGGATCTCCTTTCCCAGGCCGAGCACGGTAGCGGCTGGGAGAAGTCATTGCTTGTCACGCAGTCCAAAGATTTCGCCGAGGAGGTCAAGAGGGAACTCTTCGCGCAGATGGATACGCTGTCGCGCAAGGCGATAATACAGCGGGTCGTTGATCGGGACGGGATACTGTTCGTAGTCACGCCCAGCCTTTCCGAGGGGCTTGAGCTTGTGAACCGCTTCGCTCCGGAGCATTTCGAGATCATGTGCAAGGAGGCCACCAAACTGATGAGGGGCGTAAGGGCCGCAGGTGCGGTGTTTGCCGGCGCATGGACTCCCGAATCGGCCGGTGACTTCGTGGCAGGTCCTTCTCACGTGCTCCCCACTGGTGGCGCTGCGAACATGTTCAATGGGCTTACGCCGGATGACTTCCGCCGTCGCCACAGCTTTGTGGCGTTCACCAAGGCCGACCTCAAGGAGACGGAGCCGACCATAGCGGCGTTTGCCGCCGTTGAGGGACTTGATGCGCATGGCCGTGCCGCAAGTATCCGCTTTGGCGCGTGAACGGGAAGATGCGCCTTTGGTGGAATGCCTTCACTGTGATATAATCCGTTGCGATGTTGCTTTTTAATTGGCATAGATCCTGTTCTGCATGGCTGCGTCCGTTGCCGTTTGCCATGGCGGCGCTCATTGCCGTCACGGGCGCATTTGCCGCCACAAGCACGGATCTTTCTAAGTGCGGCATATCGCTTACCGTAGAGACGTCCGCCGACCGCGTGGACGTGGCCCGCGACTTCGAGGTGACGGTCACGGCTGTCGCCCCGGCGGGGTCGTCGGTTGCGTTGCCCGATTTGCGCGATCGGTTTCGCGGATTCTCCATCGCCGAGGATTTTGCGGACGATCCGCTTGTCGGGGCTGACGGCGGCACTACGTACGTGTCGAGGTGGCGTCTGGTTCCGGGACCGTGCGAGAAGGTCTATAAGCTGGCCCCGTTCGTCGTTACCGTAATCAGAGGAAATCAGGGGCAGGCCTCTTCTGGCGGGAATGCGGAACCGTCGATCCGTGAATCGTTCTACACGGCGCCCGTATACTTCGAAGGCCCTGTATCCAGGGAGATTGTGACCGGCGGCATGGAGGTGGATCCTAAAAAGGATTTGCCCCCACTCACGTGGAAGGTCGTGTGGAAGGCCGCACTTGCGCTTGTCGCGATGGCATGCCTTGCGTTTGCCATATGGTATGTGGCGAAGAAGGTGCTGCAGAAGGTCAGGGAGCATAGGATGAGTCCGATAGAACGCGCCATGCTTGAACTTGACAGGTTGCTCAAGAAGGGGCTTCCGGGACGCGGACGGTACAAGGATTTCTACGTTGAGCTTACGATGGTTGTGCGCAGGTACATTCAGCGCAGGCATTCGGTTCGTGCGCCGAACCTTACCACTGACGAATTCCTTCGGGCGGCTGCGGACAATCCGGCATTCACGAAAGAGTCGATTGCCGAACTGCGGAACTTCCTCGAATCGGCGGACATGGTAAAGTTCGCGGGGGTTGAGGCGACTCCCGAAATGACCGACTCCGCCACGGACAAGGCCAAGGACTATCTCTCCGCAGATAGCCGGGCCAACCGCGAATCCCCTAAAGCTGGTGGCGGCAGATGAGCTTTGCATGGCCATACGCTTTCCTGATGGCGATCCCGCTTGGAACCGCCGCATGGCGCATGCTGCGCAAGGGAAGGAGAGGTGGCGTGAAGTTCGCCCCCGTGCGGCGATTGCCGCTTAAGACTGCGGGTTGGCGGGCGCGTATCGCGAACATCCTGCCTTTCGTCTTTCTTGCTGGTGCGGCATTGCTGATTGTCGCCTGCGCCCGTCCGAGAAAGCCGTTGGGAAGGGAAAGCAGGAATGTGGATGCCATAGCGATCGCGATGGCGGTAGATGTTTCCGGATCCATGGAGGCTCTTGACCTTTCCCCTACGAACATCCGTAGCCTGAAGGAAGCGAAGACGCGTCTGGATGTAGTGAAGGATCTGTTCGGGAAGTTCGTGGAGGCGCGGCCCGATGACCTGATCGGCCTAATCACGTTCGGCGGATACGCGGCTTCCCGTACGCCGCTCACCGCAGACCACGAAGCGCTGCTCCAGGTATTGAAGGGCGTGCAGGTGCCGGCGATGAGCTTCAACGAGAAGGGCGAGCCGATAGATCCGGATGAGTCCATGACGGCTGTCGGGGATGGGCTGGCGACTGCGCTTGCCCGCCTCAAGAACGCAGAGACGAAGTCGCGGATCGTCATTCTGCTTTCCGACGGCGTATCGAACACTGGCGCCGTGGAGCCGGATGACGCCGCGAAGGCGGCGGCGAAGCTTGGGATCCGCGTTTACACGATAGGCGTTGGCACGCATTCTTCCCGCACCCCATTCCGCGTGAAGGATGTGTATGGCCGCGAGACCGTGCAGTACGCCAATTCCTCGTTCGACGAGTCACAGCTGAAGTCTATCGCGAAGGCCACCGGGGCGCGTTATTTCGGCGTTCGAGATGCGAAGGGCCTCAAGGCCGCACTTGAGGAGATTGACCAGCTTGAGAAGACGACTCTCGACCGTACCGTGTTCCAGCGGTACCGCGAATACTTCCATCCATTTCTTTTGGCTGGTGCATTGATGGTGCTTGCGGCCGTGTCCATCCAGATGTTGGCGTCAAGGAGGCTCGTGTAGTGCGCTTCATAAATCCATGGATGCTCGTGCTTGTGTTCCTTGTGCCGCTCTCGGGTGCGCTGTGGACTTACCTTCGGGCCCGTTCCGAAGGCCGGCTCAGGAACATGGTTGCGCCTGCCCTGCGGAAGCGGCTGTTGCCGAATCGCCCGAAGACGTTCCTTGTGCAATCGATCCTCATAATCGCAGGGCTGGCGCTGTGTCTGCTGGCGGCGGCGAGGCCGCAGTGGGGACGCAGCTCGCAGACCGTTGCGGCGAAGAGCCGGAACGTGGTGGTCGCGCTCGATGTGAGCCGTTCAATGCTCGCCGATGATGTGCGCCCGAACCGTCTGGAGCGGGCCAAGGCGGACATTGCCGATCTCGTCGATTCCCTTGAGGGGGATAGGTGTGCGCTAGTCGCGTTCCGCTACAAGGGCGTGTTGCTTTGTCCGTTGACGACCGACACCGCGTTTCTCCGTTCGGCGCTTGAGGCCGTCACGCCTGAATCCGCCCCGCGTGGAGAGACTGACATCGGGTCTGCGATCCGCGTTGCGCTGCAGGCGCTCGATCCGGCCATGGACGACCACAACGCCATAATCCTCGTGTCTGATGGCGGCGACCTCAGGAACAATGCGATAGAGTGTGCCCAGATGGCCAACAAACGTGGGATACCGATCTTCACGGTTGGCCTTGGCGACAGGAACCGCGAGTCGACGATCCCAGACCCATCCGGGAAAGGGGTGCAGATGTTCAAGGGGCAGCCTGTGAAGGTGAGGCTTGAGGAAGAGGCCCTTCGCAAGGTCGCCTCCATTTCCGGCGGCCGCTACGTGCCGCTTGCGACGGCCGGCACGGCGGAGACGACGCTTGGGGCGATATACCGCCGCTTCCTGCGTCAGGTCGCGGCCAAGGAGCAGGCAGAGGAGGAAGAGCTGCGGGCGACAGAGCGGTTTGGCGTCTTTTTGGTTCCGGGGCTTCTGCTCGTCATGGCGGCGGCGATGCTCTCGAACGGTCGCTTTGCCGGAAGGCTTGTGAGGGGATAGGTCACAGGGAATTTTCAATGCGCATTGTTTTGTGCGCATTCAGAATCACGAAAGGAATGAGTAAATACATGAAACCGACACTTGTTGTTCTTGCCGCTGGAATGGGATCCCGCTATGGCGGGCTGAAGCAGGTAGACCCGGTAGGCCCGTCCGGCGAGGCCATACTGGACTATTCCGTGTTTGACGCCGAACGAGCCGGCTTCGGCAAGGTCGTATTCATAATCCGCAAGGATTTTGAGGCCGAGTTCAAGGAGAAGGTAGGCTCCAAATACGAGGGCGTGCTTCCCGTGGAGTATTGCTATCAGGACATCAATGATTTGCCTGCGCCCTTCAAGGTGCCTGATGGCCGCACAAAGCCATGGGGAACAGCGCATGCGATACGTGCCGCCCGCAATGTCGTGAAGGAGCCGTTCGCGGCGATCAATGCCGATGACTTCTATGGACGCGATGCGTTTGCGAAGCTTGCGGCGTTCCTTTCGGCGAACGATGGGGCGAAGGACGGCAAATTCCACTTCGCGATGGTCGGGTACAAGCTTGACCTTACGCTTTCCGACAACGGCTCCGTCGCGCGCGGCATCTGCACTGTCGAGAACGGGAAGCTTCTGTCTGTGACGGAGATGACGAAGCTCGTGCGCGTACCTGGCGGCGCCGAAAACCGTGAAGACGAGTCGAACCCTGTGAAGCTTACTGGCGAAGAGCGCGTCTCCATGAACCTCTGGGGCTTTACCCCCGATCTCTTCGATGCCCTTGAGGCCCGTTTCCCGGCATGGCTGGAGAAGAACGGTTCCGCACCGAAGTCCGAATGGTACATACCGTTTGTCGTTGATGAACTCATCCACGAGGGCAAGGCGGATGTGTCGGTGCTGCCTACGGACTCCAATTGGTTTGGCGTGACGTATCGCGAGGACAAGCCTTTTGTGACTGCGGAGATCGGCAAGCTTGTGGCGGCAGGGGAATATCCCGCATGCCTGCTGCACTAGGATTTGTCCATAGCGGCGTGTGCGGTGCGTCGTAGCGAACGAGGAGGTCGATATGAGTTGTGTTGCGCTGTTTCTGGCCGTGGCGGAATGGATAGCCGGATCGTACGTGCTTCCCGTTGGCGACGCTGCATTCTTTGAGGATGCGCCGAACGACATCGTCATTCGAAATTTCACGGCGAAGGCTGGCGTCCGCAAAGCCGAATGGCGCGTGGCGGCCCCCGGAATGCGAGACCTTTTCGTGAACGGCACGAGGGTCACGTCCACGGCCCTCTCTCCGTTGACGCCATTCCGCAAGCGGATCCTCGAAGAGTCGTTCGACGTGACCTCGCTCGTCAAGGCGCAAGGGGAGAACGAGCTTCGCATAGAGCTTGGCAACGGATGGTGGAATCTGCTCCCGCTCAAGATGTGGTATCGGTACAATCTGCGCGATGCGATGGCTCAGGGGATTCCGTGCGTGAAGGCCACGCTGGATGTCACCTACGAGGACGGAAGCCATCAGCAGATTGAGACTGACTGTTCATGGGATGCCGCCGAGGGGCGGCTTCTCATGAACAGCATATATCTTGGTGTGAAGGAAGATGCCAGACGGGTTGTCCACGCCAACGGCAAGGCAAGGGTCGTAAAGGGGCCCGATGGCAAGGTGGAGCCAGCCGGCGACTTCCCGAAGACGGTAGTCATCGGCAGATGGAAGGCCAAGAGCGTGTCCCGCATTCCGAGGAAAGAGGGGACGTGGCTCATAGACATGGGAGCGAACCGCGCGGGGACGTATCTCGTAAGGATGCGGACGGTCCCGACCGGCACTGTCGTGAAATTCCGCCTTGGAGAGCTGATGAACGCCGATGGCACGGTGAACACGATGACCGCCGTTGCGGGGCAGATCAAGAACTCGAAGAAAGGGCCGCTCTTTGGTGTCGCCGAGCAGTGCGATACCTGGATATCCGGCGGCGCCGCCGATGCGACGTTCGAGCCGCGAATGACGTTCCACTGCTTCCGATACATTCAGGTGGAAGGTCTTCCGTATATGCCGAACCCTGATGATTTCGAAATGCTGGCGTGGTCTGCCGATCTGAAGGAAGGGGGACAGTTCAAATGCTCCAACGAGAAGCTGAACCTTCTGCACGAGGTCTGCCTTCGGACGTTCCGGGCGAATCTGCAGAGTGTGCAGTCCGATTGTCCGGGACGCGAGAAGTTTGGCTATGGCGGAGATTTGGCGTGTACGGCAGAGTCGTTCCGGTGCAACTGGGCGATGCTTCCCTTTTACCGCAAGACGCTACAGGATTTCCTCGATGAGGCTGCGGACGATGGTTTGTTTACCGAAACTGCCCCGTACGTTGGAATCGGCAGCAATCCAGTCATCCCCCAAAATGAGACTGGCGGACGTGCCGTTGCGCCGATGGGCTGGGCGATCGGCGTGCCTGTTCTCCTTGACGTCATGATCCGCTACGATGGAGATCTGGAATCGCTCAAGTTGGCGTACCCGGCCCTTGTGCGGTTCATAAGGATCGTGTCCGAACGCTATCCGAATGACGATCTTCCTCCATGCCTTGGCGATTGGATTGCCGTCGAAAAGGCGGATACTGGGCTTTCCTGCATTGCCCATTGGCACGAGTTCCTGACAAAGACCGCGAAGTTCGCCGGCTTGCTTGGCAGGATGGACGATGCCGCCGAGTTCCGTGCCCATGCGGATCGTGTCGCGGCGAAGTTCAGGGCAAAGTACGTGAAGTCGGGCGGACTGGTGAACAGCGGATTGCAGGGCGAGCAGTTGTTCGCCCTGTACAATGGGCTTTTGGACAAAAGGGACGTACCGGGTGCATACGACATACTGAAGCGCAACATCGCCTCGAATGGCGATGCGCTCACGACCGGCATCTTCGCCACGCAATACCTGTTCGAATACCTTTCGGCGCATGGCGATGCGGACTTGGCCGGTAGGGTGGCTACGCATGAGGGTGCGCCCGGATACTTCTTCATGCTGGATAGAGGTGCGACGACCCTGTGGGAAGATTGGTTCGAGGAACGGTGCCACAACGCATACAGCAATTGCCATCCGATGTTCGGCAGCGTCGAGCAGTGGTTCACGCGCTATGTGCTTGGCATAGCGGTGTGCGACGATGCCGTAGGATGCGACAAGGTTCGCATTGTGCCGCATGCCGTGGCCGGAGTCACTTCGGCTTCCGGTTGGCTTGATACGCCGAAGGGACGCATCGAGGTGTCGTGGCGGATGGAGGGCGGCAAGATGGTGATAGACAAGCGCATTCCGTCTGGCATAGTGGAGGTGCCCTGATCTTGAAGCGCGGCAAAGGAAAGGGCCAGCGTCTTCGCGGCATCGAGATACTTCACGACGATCCTGACGTGATGGTGGTGGAGAAGTCCGCTGGCATACTTTCGTGTGCCACGCGTCGCGGCGGCGAATATACCGTTGAGGATGCATTGACGGATTACGTGCGCAAGGGACAGGCCAAAAGCCGCAAGTGCGTGTATCTCGTGCATCGCCTTGATCGCGAGACGTCCGGCATCATGATGGTCGCAAAGAGCGCGGAGGTGCAGGAGTATTTCCGCTCCAACTGGAACGAACTCACTGAGAAGACATATCTCGCGAGGGTGCACGGACATCTTGACGAGCGGGAAGGCTCGTTCGAGAGCTATCTTGCGGAAGACCAGAAGACGCTGAAGGTTCGGTCGGTAAAGAATCCGAAGTTCGGCAAGTACGCCAAGACCTTGTATAGGGTGCTTTCGGAGCATGGCGGCACGTCGCTTGTGGAAGTGCAGCTGAAGAGCGGGCGCAAGAACCAGATACGAGTCCATTTCGCGGAAAGCGGGCATCCTGTGGTTGGCGACTCCCGCTATGGCACCGATGGCAGGGGGCCATTGCTGCTCCACGCATGGCGGCTGGCGTTCATCCACCCGCACACGCGCAAGAGGATGGTTTTTGAAACGGGTGTGCCTCGCTTCGCGGCAGGCACCATCAAGAGTGAATGCACAAATGAGGAGTGAATGACTATGAGAATCTGGGATTGTATGGTGCGGCTTTGCTGCATCGTTCTGGCGGTCTCGTTTGGGGCGGCACATGCCGCCACTGAGCGCGAGTACATCTGGCCGGAGGGAATGATGCCAGATGCGCAGCCTCACCAGATAGGGGCGACAACTGCGGAAGTGAAGTCGCCCGGATACAATGCCGATGACTTTCGCCGTCCGTATCTCGACTGGTTTGATCCGCCGTCCGACGACGTGAAGACAAACATTTGCATGATCCTCATTTCAGGCGGAAGCTACCAATGCTGTTGCGACGTTGCGCTGATTGAGCAGTGGCGCAGGAAGTTCACCGCAATTGGAGCCACATGCGTGTCGCTCACGTATCGCACACCGCGTCCCAAGGGATTGCCCATATACCAGTCCGCATGGGAAGATGGGCAGCGTGCCGTAAGGATTGTCCGCTCGCAGGCGGCGAAGCGCGGCTATAGTCCGGATAGGATCGGCACCGTATCGATGTCCGCAGGGTCGCATCTTGCCACGCTTCTGGCCACAAGTTCGCAAACCCCTGCGTACTCGCCGGTGGACGAACTCGACAAGACCGTTCCGTGCAACATAAACTGGGCGATAACCTGCGCAATCGCGTATGGACTGACGGACGGCATTGGGATCCCCAACACGCGCAACGGCGAGGCGATAGACGTGAAGCTCGACAGCTGCTTCAAGTTCGACGAGAAGACGAGCCCGATGTGCATGTTCCATGGCGGGGTGGATCTGTATTCGCCCAATGCCTCCACGGAGGTGTATCGCCAGCTTCGCAGGATGAAGATCCCGGCGGAACTCCATCTTTTCGCGGATCGCAATCATGGCTTTTTCGGCAAGGACGGAATGGGCGAACGCGCCACCGGGTATGACAACTGGTTTGACCGCGCCGCAGAGTTCATCAGGCAGATGAACTTCGATGGACGCCTTGGGCCGGAGGTGGCGGTGATGTCGCGATTCCCGGATGATGCAGATCGCGCCTCTTATGAAAAGGAAATGATCTGGCCTGATGGCAAGATGCCCGATGCGCAGACGAACCAGTGCACTCCGTACATCGAGTGGCACATGCCTAAGACGCTTAAGACCAAGGCAATACAGATCGTCTATTCCGGCGGCGCATACTCAAACAACAATCCAGATGGATTCGAGGTCGCTCCAGTGCGCCGCTACCTCAACGCGAAGGGGATGGCGGTAGTCACGATGAAGTACCGCACTCCGCGTCCGGGCAACGGACTCGCAAAGCACACTACGGCATGGCAGGATCTGCAGCGCACCATTCGCATCGTACGGTCGAAGGCTGCGGAGAAGGGGCTTGATCCGAACCGCATCGGCATCATGGGATCCTCCGCCGGCGGACACCTCACGCTGATGGGGGCGACCTCATCGCGCAGCCGCTCCTATTGGCAGATAGACGAGATAGACAAAGTGCCTTGCAATGTGCAGTGGGCCGTAGCCATATATCCGGCGTATTCGCTTACTGATGGCGCCGAGAGTCCGAACGCGAAGGGCGGCAATGAAGACGATTCGCGTCTTGTCCCGGAATTTGCGTTTGATCCGGATACGTGTCCTATCCTGTTCATCCATGGCGATGCCGATGGCTGGGCGGCGATGAACTCCGTGAAGTGCTGGGAGCAATTGCGCCGCATGGGCATCCAGGGCGACCTCCATACTCTGGCCAAGCGTAGCCATTGTTTCCAGAAGACAGCATCGCCGGGCACAGGAAGCTACACGTGGCTCGATAGGATAACCGAATTCTTGAACAGCAAGAAGCTCATTGAAGACGCATATGCAAAATAACGAAATGGCCGAAGAGGCGCCCGCACTCAGGGAGTATGAGCTTGCCGGAATCGAGACGATCGCCAGAGGCGTGTGCGTGAGGGACGGCAAGATTCTTCTGTGCAGGGCGAAGGGCGGTTCCTCCACATACCTCCCCGGCGGACACATCGAGTTCGGCGAGACTGGGCGGCAGGCGCTTCAGCGGGAGATATTGGAGGAGATCGGTGCGGAGGCAACGGTGGGCCGATTCATCGGAGTGGTTGAGAATTCGTTCATGCAGCACGGCAAGCCACACTCCGAGATAAATCTCGTGTACGAGTTTGACATGGATGCGGAAAGCGTGTGCGCCAAAGAGGACTGGATAGAGTTCGAGTGGCGAGACATTGGCGAACTCGCAGACGCAAACCTTCTGCCGGAGGCGTTCCGTAGGCTTGAGTCTTGGCCCAATGTGGAGTTTAGGTGTTAGAGGATTGGTAGTGAATAGTTGGTAGTTGGCAGATGGTAGTTGATAGTTTTTCTCAACCGCTCACCTTCATCGCACAATCGTAAATCATAAATTCTCACTATCCACTACCCAACTACCCACTACCAACTATCATCTACCCACTACCAAAATGCAACAGTAAGTCTTGAAACGGCATTCCTTGCGGAAGTTTATTGTGATAAAATACGGCCTTGTTTGCCCCTCGATAAACTTCCTCTTGCGGACAGATATACTTCCGCAAGCGATAACGGAGATGAACCTATGGATTTCATGACGATAGCCGAAACCGCCGCAAGATGGGGAATAACGCCCAGACAGGTGCGCACATATTGTGTTCAAGGTCGCATCCATGGCGCAAGGCTGGAAAATGGCGAATGGCGCATACCGACTGAAGCTGCCAAGCCGGAGCGGAAGCGCCGCCGTTCGTTCCCGCAAACCATCCTCGGCATTTTGGAGGCAGAGCGGAGTTCCCGTATCTCCGGCGGAATCTATCACAAGCTTCAGATCGATCTCACATACAACTCGAACCATATTGAGGGGAGTCGCCTTACCCATGAACAGACGCAATGGATATTCGAGACGAAGACGATTGGCGAGATTGGGGCAGATGTCCCTGTGGACGACATTGTCGAGACCGCGAACCACTTTCGCGCTGTAGACCATGTAATCATGACCGCCACTTCAGCTTTGACGGAAGCCTATGTGAAGCGGCTTCATGCAATCTTGAAAAGCGGGACAAGTGACAGCCGCAAGGACTGGTTTGCCGTTGGAGACTACAAGCGGCTGGATAATGTCGTCGGTGACATGGAGACGTGCCCCGCCAAAGACGTACATCGCAAGATGTCGGCATTGCTTGCATGGTGGAAGAATGCTGAAAAGACATTCGAGAACATCATCGACCTTCATGTTCGCTTCGAGCAAATCCATCCGTTCCAGGACGGCAACGGGCGCGTCGGACGGCTCATCCTGTTAAAGGAATGCCTGAAATTCGGCATCACGCCATTTGTGATCGCGGAGAATTTCAAGCGGTTCTACTACCTCGGTCTGCAAGATTGGCGGCAAGGCAGTCGTGCACGACTCATCGACACCTGCCGCACCGGTCAGGATGTGTTCATACTTGGACTTCGCCAGTTCGGTCACCTAAAACTTGCGGAGAAGGCCGAAGCTGAGCAATTAGTTGGTAGTTGATAGATGGTAGTTGGTATATCTTATTAGTCGCAGACCGACATTCCCGTAGCGACGGCGCCCCCGCCGTCGTGCATGTATGGGAGGGTCGCAGTTTACTGCGACCGTTGCCTACGTAAATCGAAAATCTAAACTGTGCCCTCCTTACTACCACCTACCCACTAAATCGCAAATCCAACCACATCTCCGTGGCTTTGT
>CAVJWR010000034.1:24195-29698 GCA_963653155.1 Limosilactobacillus gorillae | reverse complement strand
CCGGGGTTCGCGAAGCCCGCGTGCCTCGTGGAGTTCAAGTACTTCACGAACGCGGCGGCGGAGCGCGGAAACGTCCTCGGTCGCGCGACGCCGGACGCGGATACGGTCGCCCAGGCGCGGCGCTACCGCGACTCGCTGCCGCGCCGCCCCGGTTGGAGTCACCCCATCGAGACGTATGTCGTCGAGGTCTGCGGCAACCGGGGCTACAACTGGTTCGCCGTGTAGCCGCAAGTTGGATTGTGGAATCGAATAGGTTTATTTGGTGAAACGAAGATAGCATTTGCGGTGGCGATTTGCTATCATGTCTCGCGTAATGGCGGTGTGATTCTCGGTTCAAACGTGAAACGAACGCAAAAGGAAAATTGGAAAATGCAGCTTGAAAGATTGCCGAAACGGCAAACGAAATTCGCCTTTTGCCGCATTATGGGGGGGGGGGGGTAAATCGTAATCGTGTTGGTAAGGCCCTGTGCGCCGTCGCAGTGGCGGGGTTGATGCACACGGCCATTGCCGTTCCGCAGCAGGATCTGGAGCGTGTGCGTGAGATCGCCGGGATGCTTTCGAATGAGCCAGGCTTCCCGGAAACCCACATCGAAAACAGGACGTTTTGGGATTTCTGTCGTGATCGGGATGGCGGTGCAAGCTATCACATGAAAGCCGCCGAAAGGGACGTGGAAGGGCCTGTCGTCCCGCCGGATGATTCCCTGTACGAGCAGGTCTACGACTGGAACCGTGCATCGACGAAAGTCTCTCGTCGCCTCGCCAGTCTGACACTCGGCGAGTGTCTTGAAAACAAGGGACGTTTTCTGCCGAAGATCATCGAGTGCCTTGAGGTGAAGTCGGCTCAGACGACGTGGATGAACCCCTATCACGAGCGTCCGAGGTTCGGAATGTTCAAGGGACTGTACAGCACGACAGACCTTGAAATCGCCGAACAGGCGCAGGGCGTGGCCGTGACACTCGACCAGCTGCGCGGCAAGCTTCCGTCGGATGTAGTCGCCAGGGCGGAACGTGCGCTCTGGAGAAATTGCTTCTCGAACTATCTGGCGAAAGCCGAAAATCCGGCGCTTGGCGTGAACAGCTGGTTCTTCAGGGACAACAACTGGAACGTTGCCTGTCACGGCTGGTGCGTCGCCGCAGCCTTGCGCGTGATTCGGGATCGTGAAACGCGTGCGAAGTTCGTTGAAGCCGCTGAACGTGGCTACCCATACTATCTCAATGGCTTCTCGCATGACGGCTATTGCCTTGAGGGCATGGACTACTGGAACTTCGGCTTCGGGATGTTCATGCACCTCGGCTATACGGTTCGGGCGGCGACTGGCGGACGGGTCGATTTCTTTTCGCATCCGATGGCGCGAAAAGATTTCGCCTATGCTTACGAAAGCCAATTGCGGATGGGCGTGGCACCGCGATTCGGAGATGGTACGGCTTCCCGACCGTCGGACTATCTTCTTGTGTTTGGATCGCGCATCTGGCCTGAGTTCTCGACATCTCTGGGTCCGAAGGTCGGGAGACGAATCGCCAGCATGGCGTCGATTCCATATTACGGAATCAACTTCGTCGGACGCGATGTCATTTCATCGGTCCGCGATTACGCCTTGCCTGTTCGGTCGTGGTTTCCCGATGCGCAGACGTTGGTCTGCCGTCCGTCTGTAGAATCGGAGCAGTCACTTTCGGCTTGCATTCACGGCGGCCACAACGCCAACCCGCATAACCATAACGACATTGGCCAATACGTCATTGCGGTTGGCGACTGCCAGATGGTTGAGGATCCCGCAGGTGCGGTGTATACGCTTGACACGTTCTCATCAAGGCGCTACAACTCGCCGATACTAAATTCGTATTCGCACGCTGTGCCGTGTCCTGACAGAACGTTGCAGAGTCCCGGAAAGAAATTCGCCGCGAAGGTCATAGGGTACGGCTTCTCGGATGACCGTGACTGGCTGGAACTGGATCTCGCCGGCGCCTACAGCCTGACGAATGCTGCAAAGCTCACGAAACTCGTGCGCCGCTTCGAGTATGCGCGTACGGAGGATGGCGTCACTGTCGAAGATAGCGTCGCGTTCTCCAAGCCGTCGGTCTTCGAGACGGCGGTTTCTACATATGGCCGCATTCAGCCTGGATCGATACCCGACACCTTTGTCATCGTGTGCACAAACGGCAATAAAGAGGCGCGGCTGGCGTTTTCGGTCAATGCACATGGTGCGAAATGGCATGTGAAGGAAGAGAAGATCCCGAACCCCAATCGCACGGATCCGATGCGTTGGGCGGTCGTGTTGGACGAGCCTGTCAAAGACGCGAAGGTGACACTCCGTTATTGGGTGGATGCGGAACGACCCATTAGACAAGGCCAGACGAAGCCAGCCGCCACGCTGGCGAAGGATGTCTTTGAGAAGTATTGCAGGGAGATTTGCGGGACTGTCCCAACGGGGGCGACGTTTGCCGTCGATCCGATGCTGGATTCGGCGCATGACGAGTACGCCGTGCGCTTTCGTGGGGGAGAAGTGTCATTTGCAGGAGCTAACCGCCGCGCACTTCTCTACGCCGTCTATGACTTTCTTGCGCAGCGTTGTGGCTGCCGATGGTACTGGGATGGCGACTTCGTTCCAAAGGCGGAGCGGATAGACCTCTCGGGGCCGGATATCCGCGAAAGATCACGCTTTGAATATCGGGCGATCCGCTACTTCGCGCACCGTGGCCTCACGCGGTTCCAGGCAGAACATTGGGGGCTTGCGGATTGGAAGCGCGAGATCGACTGGTGCGTAAAGAACCGCATCAACACGTTCATGCTCCGAATCGGACAGGATGACCTCTTTCAAAAGGCGTTCCCGGAAATCTGTCCTTATCCTGATCCGGCCAAGTCAAGCCCAGAATCAAGAGGATTCGAGGGTGGCTACAATGACCGCTCTCTATTCTGGCCGCTCGAATTTCGCGGAGAACTGCGCAAGCAGGTTCTGACGTACGCCTTTGAACGTGGACTGATGGTGCCGGAGGACTTCGGCACGATGAGCCACTGGTATTCGCGCACGCCGTATGCTTTCCTAGACGTGATGAAGCCGGACTTTTTGCCACAGCAGGGCGGCTATTACGGGCATCCGACAGATCGCGTCTGGGACATTCGCGAAAAGCGCTGGCTCGACGCCTACTGGAAACTCACGCAGGCGTCGATCGACAACTACGGCAAGCCCGATCTCCTGCACACGATCGGCATTGCCGAACGCCACTGCTACACGAACCGAGCGGATAACCTGCGGATGAAGGTCGACATGCTCAACCTCATGGTCTCGAATGCTCTGACGCACTATCCGAAGTCGAAGATACTTCTGGCCGGCTGGGATTTCTACAACGGCTGGCGCCCGAACGAGGTGGAGTCCCTGCTGGCGACGCTCGATCCGCAAAAGGTATTGCTTTGGGACTACGAGGGCGATGCGCACGACAAGACGAACTTCACGGAATGGGGCGTTGTCGGTCGCTATCCGTATACGTTCGGCATCTTCCTGACGCTTGCGCAGGGCCTTGACATCAGGGCGGACTACGCGCGCATTGTTTCGCGGCAGAAACTCGTTGAGTCCGATCCGATGTGCAAGGGCTATCTCTTTTGGCCGGAGTCCTCGCACACCGATCAGCTTGCGCTCAACTACTTCGTGGCCAACTGCTGGAACGCCGACAGGCCGGATGTCGATACGATTGTGGATGACCTCGCGCGCGGTCGCTATGGTGACCAGGCGACGGCGTTCGCGAAGATATGGAAAGACGTCATTCCAGTTTCGACGAACTGCTGTGACACTTGGCGCGACAACTGCGGGAGGGCGTCGCTCCGGCTATGCTGGAATCCGAAGACGATGGAGGGGCTGTCGTTCAAATCCGTGTCGCCGGATACGCTGAAGACCGTCCCTGACATTTTACGCGCACTCTCGAAGATCCGATGGGAGGGTGCTTTCGTGCGGCGTGACGCAATTGATCTCGCGCGTACGGCGGCAGATCGGCTGCTTCTGTCGCTGATGGGAGAGCCGAAGAAGAACGCGCAGAAAGTTGTCCGCCTGATGCGTCCGTTCGTCGATCTGCTCGCGCTCCACACCGACTATTCGCTCGCGGAGTCATATGACCGGCTGAATGCCGTGAAGGAGATTGCCTATCCGGATTTCGACAGGACACTGTGGGGCAATGCCGTCAACGGCTATTGTGCCTCGCATCACTACGAGGCGTTCGCACACGTCTATTTGCCGTGGTGGGAGCAGTTGGCGCGAACGGGCGTGGCGCCCGCACGTCCGATGCCCATGCGGCGGCTGTCAGAGATGCGCCCGTCGCTGTCGCGTACGGCAGAGAACTATCGCCGTACGCTTGTGGAGTTGGCGGAGGCCGCAGAGGAGGTGTTTCAATGAAGCGGCTCAAGTCACTCGACGCCCTGCGTGGCTTCGACATGATCTGGATCCTTGGTCTTGAATGGACGGTGCGTGGATTGTGCCGCCTTGTGCCGGGGTGGCAGGGTGGTTGGCTCGACCTTCAGGTTCGCCATGTGCCGTGGGACGGACTCGCGTTCTTTGACATCATCTTTCCGCTGTTCATCTTCATTGCGGGCGTGACGTTCCCGTTTTCGCATGCGCGGCAGCGTGAAAGGGGACTCTCTGTCTTGCAGATTCACTTGAACATCTTCCGCCGTGCGGCGATGCTGATTCTGCTGGGGATGGTCTACAACGGCATCCTGTCGTTTCGCTTTGAGCATTTCCGCTATGCGAGCGTATTGGGGAAGATCGGTGTGGCTTGGATGGTTGCGGCGATCTGCCATGTCCATTTCGGCGTGAAGATGCGCATTGGCATCCTTGCGGTGCTTCTTCTGGGCTACTGGGGGCTTCTGCATCTTGTCGCGCCCGATGCGCCCGCCGGTTCGGGGGCGTTTACGCTTGCTGGCTGCTTCCCCGGCTATCTTGACCGCCTTGGTTTCACGCCCGGCGACCTTTACTGCAAACTTGAAGTGGATGGCGTAAGGCGGGCGTGGCTGGAACCGTCTGGCCTCGTCGTCTCGGTGCTCGGTTCTTCGACTTCGGCGATGTTGGGGATGTTGGCCGGCGATCTCTTGGCGAGCGGACGCAATGGGTTCTCGCCATCGAAAAAGGCAGGTGCGCTCGTGTGCATAGGTATCGGCGCACTGGCGGCTGGGTTGCTGGTGCGGTTGGACTGCCCGATCATAAAGAACCTGTGGACGCCGAGCTTCTCCTTGCTCACGGGAGGTTACTCTTTCCTGATGTTGGCACTCTTCTACTGGATTATAGACGTCAGAGGCCATGACCGCTGGTGCCTCTTCCTGACGGTGGTGGGGCTGAATTCGATCACGATCTACATGCTCAAGAGAATCGTTGACTTCAATGGCATCTCGCATTTCCTCTTTGGAGGTGTGGCCAGTTGGTTCTCTGATCCGCTCTTTGTCGAGTCCGCAGGCGTGGCGTTTCTCTGTTGGCTCGTCTGCTGGTTCCTGAACCGCCAGAAGATATATTTGAAGGTTTAACCG
>CAVJWR010000034.1:0-24185 GCA_963653155.1 Limosilactobacillus gorillae | reverse complement strand
TTGTCCGTAACCAAACTGCAGAAAGGAAAACACCATGCACATCCTGCTAAAATCAAGAATGCGGAAAGCCTTCCCGCTTGGAGGAATGCTTCTTTCCGTTTTGATCTGTTCGGCCGCCTTTGATGCGTCGGACGGGTATGTGACTCTGGGGAAGAACGAATTCACGAGCGCGGCGAACTTCAGCCACTCGCTTACGACGGCAGGCTCTTGGAGCGATGGCCGTCCGCCGCACCCGGATACGAACTATTATGCGGCAGCAATCGGCTTCTATCCGAATGCCAAATTCGAAGGAGGGAAGCTGGTGGTGAGCGCTCTGCGGCGATACGAGTGGGCGAACTGGGCGACATTTGAGGCCCGGCCTTGCGAGATCCCGGATTTGCAGACAGGCACGACGGCATCCTCGTGGACGCAGATTACACAGCTTGGCATGGCTGCGCCGATCATGCTCAAAGGACGGCTTACGGTGTTGGGCACGTTGGCGATTTATGCTGGCCCGAAAGGAAGCGCATCAGATCCTGGCGGATGGTTTGTGTTTGCGAATGAGCTTGTCGGGGACACGAATGCGAAAATGGTCCTAACCTATTCGTCGGCTACGATCGCGGAAGAACTTTGGCATACAGGCAGCAAGTTCATTGGCAAGACGGCGGAATGGCTGGGTTTGGTCGAAGTCAAGGATAGCCAGACGCTTGTCATGGGCGCGTACGGTTTCCCGAACGCCAAGGAAATCGTGTTGTCCAGTGCCAACGCGTCAGTCGCGTCCGAAGCATCTGCCGGAACGGTCGTGCCGCTATCTCGACTTGTCACGAAGGCAGCCGCGACCGTCCGTATCCCGTTCACGAACAGTTGGCGGGTGGCATCGCTGGATTTGGCGGCAGGCACACGCCTCGACTGTGGCGCGGCTTCGGCGGATGCGCTGGCGGATGGCGGCATTGAGGTGACGGAGGCGCTGACGTTCGGCGGCAAACTGAAGATCGACCTTGGTGGCGCGTCCAGCCTTCCGTGTGCGAGTCTTGCGATCCTTCGCGTGCCGGTGTCCGTCAAGACGCTTACGGCTGACGATTTCGAACTCGTCAATTGCTCGTCGCGCATCAATGCGCACGTGCAGATCAAGGTGGATGCGGATGCCTGTGCGGTCTATGTCGTGCGCAAGTCGGAAGGGCTACCGTCCCTGCCTTACGCCTTTGATGAGGCCAATGGCTATGTGGTACTGACTAATTCGGATGTTAATTCGGGTTCGGATGTCCCGTTCTGTTCGTTCTCGGATGGAGGGACGTATCCCGACGGGCCAAAGGTCGGTAACTGGTCTGACGGATACGCGCCGCATGCCGGCGCCAAGTATTGCCAGAACGGTAAGACTCTGCGGGTGCGTGAAAGCGGCGCTTTTGCCGGAGATCGGCTGGTTCAGCTGAACTACTTGCGAGTCCCTGGTGATGCCACGGTTCAGATCGACGACTGGTGGCTTCTGCCGAACGGGAAGACGACGGCGCTTGATTGGGTCAACAAGATCACATCGGAAGGCGCCTCATTCGGCAGGGCGACCTTGAAGGGACGTGCGACGTTCTTCACGACCGAACAGTACCCGTTCAAGTTTGAAGGTGGCCTTGAAAGACATACATGGCAAGTCGAGATGGATATCGTCGGCGAAGCGGACGCGGGCATCCTGTGTGCCGGCACGAGTACGCTGGTGCCGGGCGAGGAACGCCGCCTGTTCAACGTCAATATGATCGGCGAGGCATCTGGCTATTACGGTACGGTGCTTGTGTCCACGAACGCCACATTGGGCCTTGCCGCATCGGGGCTGCCGAACGGCTGCGTCAAGGCGCTCACGCGCTATGCGACCGTACGAGGCCTTGCGGCGGCGGATGCCGTGATTCCCGTGTGTGAACTTGTCGCGGAAGATGGCATGACGCTGGATGTCCCGTCCACCAACGCATTCCGGTTCGGTTCGCTTGCGGTGGGCAACACGCTCGTCAAGAAGGGCGCGTGCGGCTTTGCGGCGTCTGGCATTGCGACGGTCGGTGCAAATGCGAAGATCGAGGTCTCCGAAGGCCGTATTCAGGCGTTGTCGGAAGATGCTTTTAATGGTTTTGACATCACGTTTGCGGACGGTGCGGGATTCACGGTTGATGCTGAGGTAGGTGTGCCTCTTAGGACGAGTGGTGCGGTTTCCGTCATGTCTGGCGGAACTGTTCGCGTCAACATTATGGGCTTTCGGGATGATTCGGAAGGGCGGTCTGTCATAGTGTTGGCAAAGGTTCCTGCGTCGGATGCCCAGAGGTTGGCCGATTCGATATGGGTGAAGCGCATAAGGGGGTTCGCCGTTTCGACTCCACGGGTTGGTGATGCCGATGAAAATGGCCTTGCCGAGATTTCTGTGGAGATATCCCGCATCGGCTTGACTGTTGTTGTGCGTTGACGACCATAGCCACAGAAATTCTGGTGACAGACATCGAGTCATCCCCCTTAAATCAGTTGGTTTGTGGGGGAACGAGTGAAATATGATATAATCTACCGCCAACAAGGAGAACGCGGAATGAAGTCAGTTATTGTCAATGCCCATGTCATAAGCCCAGGAGTGGATTTGCCTAATGCGGCCATCGAGATCAAGGATGGCAAGATCGCAAAGGTGGCCAAAGTGGCGAAGCCAGCCAAGGGCGATTGGGTGTTTGACGCGAAGGGCGCGTATGTAGTGCCGGGATTCATTGATGTGCACCTGCACGGCGCCTGCGGATATGACGTGTGCGACGCCACGCCAGAGGCGATAGAGAAGATCGCCGAGGCCAAGCTTGCCGAGGGCTGCACGTCCTTCCTTCCCACAACACTCACGGTGGGGCACGACAACCTGATCGCCGCTGCAAAGGCGGTGGCCGCCTACCGCAAGAACCCCACGTTCTCGAAGGTCATAGGCATCCACCTTGAGGGTCCGTTCATCAACGTGAAGTGCTGTGGTGCGCAGAACCCGAAGTTCGTGCGCAAGCCCGACATGAAGGAAGTGCTTTCGATCGACAGGATCTCGCCGGTGAAGCAGATATCGTTCGCCCCGGAGCAGGAGGGCGGCGCGGCGTTCGCCGCAGCGTGCATCAGGCACGGGATCGTCCCGAGCTGCGGGCACACGGGCGCAACGTTCGCCGAGTTCATGCCGGCGTACAGGAAGGGGTTGCGCCACATGACGCACTTCTGCAACCAGATGACAAAGCTCCACCATCGCGAGATCGGGATGGTAGGAGCCGGATTCCTCATCGAGGACCTGAACACCGAGGTGATATGCGACAGGATCCACCTCTGCGACGACATGCTCAGGCTGGTGTTCGCCCGCAGAAGCCTTGAGCACATCCAGATGATCACCGATTCCTTGCGCTGCTCCCACTGCAAGGATGGCTATGCCTTTGAAATGGGCGGACTGAAGGTCGAGCTGAAGAATGGCGAGGCGCGGCTTGTTGAGGGCGGCAACCTTGCAGGATCCACGTTGTGGATGAATCAGGGCCTGAAGAACCTCAGGGATGTGACCGGGCTTCCGCTGAAGGATCTCGTGCGCGTGACTTCCTGGAATCAGGCAATAGAGCAGGGACTGGGCGACCAGCTCGGCAAGGTCGAAAAGGGCTATATCGCCGATCTTGCGGTGCTGGATCCGAAGTCGTTCAAGGTAAAGGCCGTGTTCCTTGACGGGGAACGCCGCATTTGATATCATTCGCATTTCTTTTTGGAAGTGGAGTAAATTGAATGAACGTCGAACTCTTGAAGAAGGCCCACGAGCGAGTCCCTTCGGTGCCGGTTCTTGTAAACCTCATCTCTAAGCGCGTAAAGCAGCTCATCAACGGCGAGAAGCCGCTGGTGCGTCCGCTTTCCTCGGATGAGGATAAGGTCGATACGGCGCTTCGCGAGGTTGCGGAAGGCAAGCTCATATCTGAGATTGACTTCGATGCGATCGCTCGCGCCGAGGATGCGAAGACGAGATGGGCGCAGCACGCTTCCATGCGCCCGATATTCGCTGACGACGAATAATAAGGCGTGGGCGAGAAGAAGCATACTCCGCCGGGCGATCTTGCAGTAAACCGCAGGGCTTGGCACGACTATACCGTACTCGACAGGGTCGAGTGCGGTATTCAGTTGACTGGCACGGAGGTTAAGGTGGTCCGCCATGGCGATGCGTCCCTTGCCGGGGCGTATGGGGCCGTGCTGGGCGGCGAACTGTTCGTATGCGCCATGCACATCCCCGTCTATGAGTTCGGCAATCGGTTCAACCATGATCCGAAGCGCAACCGCAAGCTTCTTGCCCACGCCAAGGAAATCGAGTCCATGCGGCTCAAGACGGAGGCGAAGGGGCTTACGCTGATCCCGCTGAGGCTCTACCTGAAGCGGGGGCGCATAAAGCTTGAGCTTGGCGTATGTCGCGGCAAGGCGTTGCACGACAAGCGCGAAACGCTCAAGGCCAAGGCGCAGCGCCGCGACATCGAGCGCGGGGACTATTGACCCGTTGCTTGCCCTCCACGGGGCGTTTTGGTAAAATATCCCGCAAATTTAGAAAGGTCTGCTTACTCATGAAGATTGCAATCGGTTCCGATCACGGTGGTTATGAACTCAAGGCCAGGCTGATGGCCGCGTTCAGGGATTGTCAGGATATGGGATGCTACGATCCGGAGGCGTGCGACTACTCGGATTACGCCGATGACGTAGCCATGGCCGTCGCCAAGGGCGACGTTGATCTTGGCGTCCTCGTGTGCCGCACGGGGCTTGGCATGTCGATGGCCGCGAACCGTTTCCAGAACGTGCGGGCGGCACTTTGCCGCACCGTGAAGGATGTCGAGACTGCGCGTCGCCACAACGGGGCGAACATCCTCTGCATCGGTGCGGACGTGACTGACGAGAAGGCCGCATGCGACATGCTTACGGCGTTCATCTCCACCGAAGTGGACGATACGCCCCGCCACGCGCTTCGTCGCGCGAAGCTGGAGCGCGCGAAGCGGCTCTCCGACTTCTCCCTCCTTGCGTCGGCAGACCCTGAGGTCTGGGCCGCCATAGACGCGCAGGTTGTCCAGGAGGATACGGAGATCAACCTGATCGCCTCCGAAAACACGTCGTCCCGTGCGGTTCGCCTTGCCGCCGGTAGCGTGCTCATGAACAAGTATGCCGAAGGATATCCGGGCAAGCGCTGGTATTCGGGGTGCCTTCCCGTCGATGCCGCCGAGGAACTGGCCCGCAAGCGGGCATGCGAGCTGTTCGGGGCGGAGCACGCGAACGTCCAGCCGCACTGCGGCAGCGCGGCGAACATGGCCGTATATTTCGCGACGATCAAGCCCGGCGACACCATCATGTCCCTTTCGCTTGACCAGGGCGGACACCTTTCGCACGGCTCTCCCGTGAACTTCTCCGGCAAGATCTACAACATCGTCCCGTACACGGTTGACCGGGAGACCGAAATGCTTGACTATGACGCGCTTGAGCGTCAGGCCATGGAGGTCAAGCCTAAGATACTCCTTTCCGGTGCGAGCGCGTATCCCCGTGCGATCGACTTCAGGCGCATCCGCGAGATATGCGACAAGTGCGGGGCGATCATGATGGTTGACATGGCCCACATCGCCGGGCTCGTCGCGGGCGGCGCCCACGAGTCGCCAGTCCCTTACGCCGATTTCGTAACGTCAACCACGCACAAGACATTGCGCGGCCCTCGCGGCGGTCTCGTGCTGTGCAAGGCCCAGTATGCGAAGGCGCTCGATTCGGCGGTCTTCCCCGGCATGCAGGGCGGTCCGCTCGAAAACATAATCGCCGCAAAGGCGGTGTGCTTCCGCGAGTGGATGCAGCCAGAGATGAAGGACTACGCCGCGCAGATCGTCAGGAACTGCAAGGCCATGTGTAAGGCTGTGCAGGATCGCGGCTTCCGCATCGTGAGCGGCGGCACGGACAATCACCTCTTCCTGGTGGACGTGAAGGCGAAGGGCATGACCGGCAAGGATGCGGCGGCGGCGCTTGACGCGGCTGGAATCGTCGTCAACAAGAACACGATTCCGTACGATACCGAATCTCCGTTCAAGACGAGCGGAATCCGCGTGGGCACCGCGTCCATAACGACGCGTGGGATGAAGGAGGCTGAGGCCGCCACCATTGGCGGATGGATAGCCGACATCCTCTCCGACATCTCTAACGTCGCCCTTCAGCAGAAGGTCAAGGCGGAAGCCGCAAAGCTCGTCGCCAATTTCCCAGTGCCGTGACGGTTGGCCTTGTCAGCCTTGGCTGCGCAAAGAACGCGGCGGATCTCGAAGTCCGGGCAGGGCGGCTCATCTCCGAGGGATGGACTCTCGCGCCAGACCCGGATCGGTGCGACACGCTGGTGGTCAACACATGTGCGTTCATCGAGTCCGCCCGAGAAGAGGCCGAGCGTGAGATACGCAGGGCCATCTCGCTCAAGCGTAAGGGACAGGTTGGGCGTGTCGTCGTGACGGGGTGCTATCCGGAGCGCTATCCCGAACGCGCAAGCCAGTTCCCTGGCGTGGATGTCTGGGAGGGTGTGCCAAAGAAGTTTGATTGCCAGCGTGTTCCAGGGCTGCGCTTTTCAGGGAAGGCGTTCGCGTACCTCAAGGTCGCGGAGGGTTGTGCGCACCGCTGTTCGTACTGCGCGATTCCCGGAATACGCGGCAAGTATCGTTCGCGTCCGCTCCGTGCGATCCTCAAGGAGGCCCGCGACTTTATTCGCACAGGCGTGAAGGAGCTGAATGTGATCGCGCAGGATCCCATGCTCTATGGCGTGGATCTGCGAGGCAAGAACAAGGTCGATATCGTAACGCTTCTTAGGGCGCTCGATCGCATACGCGGGGATTTCCGTGTGCGAGTGCTGTATTCGTACCCAAGCGAGATCACCGACGATTTCCTTGAATGGATGCGCACAAGCCCAAGGGCCGTGAAGTATGTTGACGTTCCGCTCCAGCACACCGATCCGTCTATATTGAAGGCGATGGCACGTGGCAGCGCCGTGAAGGCGACGCGCGAGGCGGCGGAGAGGATTCGTGCCGCCGTGCCGGGAGTGACCCTTCGCACTACGGTGATGACGGGCTTTCCGGGAGAGACCGCCGAGAGTTTCGCGAGGCTTCTCGCCGACGTGAAGCGCATGCAGTTCGACCACCTTGGGGTGTTCGCCTATTCGCCTGAAGAAGGTACTCCGGCGGCGAAGATGCCGGGACGTCCGCCGATGAAGGTTGCCGAGGCTCGCGCACTCAAGGTAATGTCTGCACAAAAGGCCATCTGGGGAAGAAAGGCAAAGGCGATGGTCGGGCATGTAATGTCGTCGCTTATCGTCGCCCCCAGGGTCGCCCGGCTGGAAAGCCAGGCACCCGATGTCGATGGCGCGGTGAGGCTCGACTGCGACGGCTGTGTCGGAGAGTTCGCCTCGGTTCGCATCGTTGGCGTAAACGGATATGACCTTGTGGGCGAACTGGTCATCTGAGCGCGAAGGGGCGATATCCAGTGCCGAACGGATTTCGGTATGCGAGTTTCTTTTTTAATGGAGTCATCAAGATGAGAGCGAAAATCGAAATGTGTCTGGCGTTTGCGGTGTGCGTGATGTGCATTGCGGCGATGGCGGCAACCGAGTCGCCAAAGTACGTGTTCCTGTTCATTGGCGATGGGATGTCCATGCCGCAGCGCATGATGGCCGAAGAGTTCGCCATTAAGACGGGATATGGTGAACTGGTGATGAACCGTCTGCCGTATCAGGTGAGTACGCGCACGAAATCGGCCAACTCGATAATAACCGATTCCGCCGCTGCCGCGACCGCCATCGCGTGCGGCTCCAAGACGGGCAACGGGATGCTTGGCCTGCTTCAGGACGGCACCAGGCTTGAGTCCATGGCCGAGGTCGCGAAGCGAAATGGACGCAAGGTCGCGATCCTCACCACGACCACGATATCCCATGCGACGCCGGCAGGGTTCTACGCGCACCGCAAGAGCAGGGGCGAGACGTACCGCATCGGGCTTGACCTTGTGGCGAGCGGGTTCGACTACTTTGCCGGTGGCGGATTCGACCGCAAGGAGAATGACGTGAAGGATTCCCAGTATCGCGGGAACATTTACGACCTTGCCCGCGCCGCAGGCTACACCGTCGCGACGAATGTCGCGGACTGGGCGGCACTTCGCCAGGGCGCAAAGGCCCTCTGTACGTTCCGTCCAAACTATCTCGGATACGTGATAGACCGCAATCCGAATGTCCCGACCCTCGCCGAAATGCTCAGGAAGGGCATAGAGGTGGTGGACAATCCAGCCGGATTCTTCGTCATGTGCGAGGGTGGCGTGATCGACTGGGCCGGACACGCCAACGATGCGGCGACGAACCTGCGCGAAGCCTTGGCGCTCAACGATGCAGTCAAGGTCGCGCTTGAGTTCGCCGACAGGCATCCGGACGATACGCTCGTGATCACGACCGGAGACCATGAGACAGGAGGCCTCTCGATGGGCTTCGCCGGTACGGGCGGCATGTTCCACGTGGAGAGGCTGGCTGGACAGAAGACGTCCAACGAGAATTTCTCCAACAACGTGGTCAAGAAGATGCTGATGGAGAACATTGACGTGGGCTTCGAGTCCATAATTCCAAAGATCGAAGAATTGTACGGCCTGTCTTTCACCGGCGACGGAAAGAACCCGATGCGGGTCTCTGCCGCAGAGGAAAAGATGCTCAGGGACGCTTTCGAGAAGGATCGCGAGTATACGAGAAAGCGCATATCGGATACCACTGCACACGATGTCGGCAGACGCTATGCGTTCGCGAACACCGTATGCCAAGTGCTTGCCGCCCATGCCGGAATCGGCTGGAGCTCTGGCAACCATACCGCACTCCCTACCCTCACCACGGCGCGCGGATGCCGGGCCGATATCCTTGTGGGAATGACGGAGAACACGGATATCGGGAACCGCCTCAAGGAACTGCTCAAGAAGTAGGGGCGGGGCAATGCACCGCAAAGACGCGATTCCGGCGGTGGCGCTCGTCGCGCTTTGCGTGGCGATGTGGTTCATCCCTCCCGTGCGTCCCCTGACCGACGATGGCGGAACGCCGTTGCGGGCGCGTGTGGTTTCCGTTGACGACAGCGCAATAACGCTTACAGGCCTTATCGAATACGGTACGCAGAACCTTGAGGTGGAGATCCTTGACGGAGATGCGTCCGGGAGGCGCTTCCGCGCATCGAACGAATTGCGCGCACAGCTTGAGCTGGACAAGAAGTTCCGCGTTGGCGACACCGCGATGGTCACTTGGCCGACAGGCGGCGCGAAAGAGGGGGAAGTGCTTGTCGCCCGCGACCATTGGCGGCTTGGCTGGGCAGGGGTCTTGTTTGGGGCATTCTGCCTCTTGCTTGTGCTTTTCGGTGGCTGGACAGGGGCCAAGGCTCTGTTCAGCTTCGTGTTCAGCTGTTTCGCCGTATGGAAGCTTCTCATACCCCTTTGCCTTAACGGATGGAGCCCCACGTTCGTGTCGTTCGTGACCGTATCGGCATTGACTGCCGTGATAATGTATCTTGTGGCCGGATTTACGCGACGGGGCGTAGGTGCCTTTCTCGGCGCGATGCTGGGGGTGCTTTCGTCGCTGGCCCTTGCCGTGTTCTTCACGAAGGTGATGCACGTGACGGGAGCGACGATGCCGTTCGCGCAGTCCCTCATGTATTCCGGCTATTCCGACCTGAACCTTGCGGACATCTTTTCTGGCGCGGTGATACTTGCGTCGTCCGGAGCGCTGATGGATCTCGCGATGGACATCGCCGCCGGGGTGGATGAGGTGGCGTGGCACAACCCACGGCTTTCGTTCCGCGAACTCTTCCTTAGCGGTCTGCGCATCGGGAGGTCGGTAGTCGGCACGATGACGACCACATTGCTTCTCGCGTATTCTGGCGGATATCTCACGCTTCTCATGGTCTTTGCCGCACAGGGCACATCGCCGGTGGCGTTCCTCAATTCAACGCTTGTCTCGGCGGAGATGGTGAAGACGCTTGTCGGTTCTTTCGGCCTTGTGCTTGTCGCGCCGTTCACGGCCCTTGTCGCAGCCGCCCTTGCCCGCCATGATTTTCGCGAGACGGCGATAGGCGTAGGCGGTTGACTGTAGAAAAAAACAGATATAATCGCGCCAATTTCAATCCATAATAGGGGGAAGCCGTGACAATCCTGCACAGTAGGCGAGACGTTCGAAGAATGAGACATTCAATGGCAAGGTGGCTCATGCCGATTCGACAGGGCTATGGAAAAATTGCATTGTTTGCGTTTGCGGTTGCCTGTTCGCTGTCACTTGATGCAGCGATTGACCTGTTCGAGAAAGGCGGAGCATATACGGTTGGGACTGATGACCTTCAGACGGATTTCACGAATAGTGGCAATACGACGGCAACGCTGACATTTGAGGGAGAGGCGACATATCACGGGGTGATTGCCGGTGACATTAGGGTTGTCAAGAACAAGTCCGGCAAACTGACTTTTGCCAATGTCAACACATTTACCGGCGGGATTGCCGTGAATGGAGGTTCGGTTGCCTGCGGCGTAAGTGGCGCGTTGGGAAGCGGTCTTGTCGAGGTCGCTTCAGAGTGCAAGGTTGAGGTCACGGATCAAGCCGTATGCGTCAATGCGATCCATTTTCGCGAGGGAAGGGGATATCTCGCGCTTGGAGAGGGTGGAGGAACCTATGCCGGCGATATTTCCGGAGATTCAGGTGTGACGATAGTGCCTACGACGGTAACGCAGGGTGACGTCAACCATGTTACAGGTTCCATATCCATACCGAATGGAACCGTTAGCATGCCGGATGGACAGGCTCGGGTCGTACATTTCCACGGGCCTGTCTCTGTGGCTACGATTGTCCAGAATAGTGCCTATCACCGTACCGCGCCAAGCTTTCATTCCACAGAGAATGCATTTGGATGTTTGATGCTTAAGCGTGAGCAGTCTGCGACAAAGGCTCCTTATTTCGGAGCCGGTTCGATGCCGCATGAATGCTGTATCACTGGCCTTACCGCCAATGTCCTCAATGTGGTTGATTTCGAAGGCGCACAGATTGTGCGCCATGTGTCCGCCACGGATGGGAATCGCATTGCATTGAATGCCATGAAGGCCGGGGCATTGACGTTGACAGATCCATCAAATGGTCCATATGTGCTTTTCAACGGAGACATGGACTTGACGTTTTCGCCCACGGATGGTGGATATTGGACCCTGACGAACGGAACGTCTACGATGACAGGCGTACTGACTGTGTCCAACGCAACCATGACCGTAGACCTCGATGCGAGCTTCAAGAAGCTGACCAAGGTTGTCATTGAGGATGGCGCAAGACTGCGGGTGCATACGAGAGTCGCCAATGCGTTCAGCGCCTTGACCGACGCAACCGTTCGCGGAACGCTGGAGATTGGCGGCATGGTCAGCAGCCCGTTCCCGGATTCGGGATTCGCGATGCGCATTGAGAATGGCGGCAGACTGAATGTCTCGGCTGGCGTATCCATAAGCATCCCGTTCTTGGCTGTTGATGGCGTGTATGTCGAGGGCGGCACTTACAGCAAGGAGAATTGTCCTTGGGTGGAGGGTGATGGTTGCATAATCGTCGCCAACGAAGGTATCTCATCCTGGGCGGATGCGGTGGACGGCCTATGGTCCGAAGGTGGAAAATGGGTCAGCAAATCTGTGCCCGAATCGGGAAAGGTTTTCGTTACGGCGAACGGATCCGACTATACCGTGACGTTGGATTCTCCGACTCTTGATCCTGAGACGACGCTGATCGGCAATGCGGATGGCTACACCACGACAGTGGCGGTGCTTGGAGATGTGTCGCTCGGCACATCGGCATCATCTGTCGAGGTTTTGGACGGAGGAGTCTTCGACGTGCGCGAGGGGGTGTTTACCTCGTCAAACACGCAAGGGAAAGTGTGCAAAGTCGTTCAAGGCGGCGTTTGGCGGGTCTCAGGCGGCACGTGCAATTTCAGGACAAAAGGTTCGTCATTTTGCGTGGCGGACGGAGGCCGGCTTGAGATTTCAGCCGGCACGATGTCGCTGGAGGATATCATGTATGGCTACGCCAGCCCGTTCAACTTCAGCAATGGCATCATAGACATAACTGGCGGCACGTTGCGGCTTGTCAACAATCAAGGCGAGTTCAATCCACTCGGATCAGGAGAGATTGCGGTCGGCGGCACGGGCATCCTTTCGATCGCACGTGGCTGGATGGGGCCTAAGACGGCTGGGCAAAGGCTTCACATAACGACGAGTGGCGAAGGGCTGCTCGCGGGCGATGGAGTGCTGTGTTTCGGCGATACGCTTACGGGCGGCGAGACGTTGATCGAACTCAACAGTACGACGGCGGGGAAATTTGGCTTCGAGGCCATTATCGGATGCAACAGGGCTTGCCGTGTCCAGGTAAATGTGAATTCAGGGGCGACCTTCTCGACAGGCGGATATGGATTGAGGATAGGCACGCGATCCCAGAAGAAAGATTCCCTTCCTTGCTGTCCGACTGGCATCGTCAATGTCGTCTCTGGCACTTGCGCAGTGACTGGCGAGTGGTATGGCCCCAATTATGGGGATGCGGGTACTCACATCGGTGGTGCGCTTGATGTCGTGGATGCGTACACGTGCCACTATTATGGAGAAATGAACTTGTCCGAATCTGCCAAGTATGTGCAGTCGCGTGGAGTCTTGGGAATCGGCCTTTCGCAAGGAGAGGGCAAGGTCACGGTCGGCTCGTCGTCCACGTTGACCAAAAACGGCGGCGGGGAAGTGCTGATCGGCTCCTTTGGCGGAAAAGGGACGCTGTCCGTTGACGGAGGCGGAAAGGTCCTGGTCTCTGGCAACATGTTCATCGGGGGAATTGATAAGGAGTCGCTTGGATCAAGTGCGGGATATGGTTCGGCTGACTTTGAGACCACGGAGGCGCAGGGTGTCGTGACGGTCAATGATGGAGACCTGACGATAGGCGAAAGATTGGTCATAGGCGAGCGTGGCGCAGGGACACTTTGCATAGGAGATGGGGGCATCGTAAGCGCGAAGAGCATAGACATGAAGGACTCTGTCTTATCGGAATTGGTTTTCAGGCTTGGACAGGGTGACGTTGGGCCGCTTGTGGTTGCCGACGAGGTGGCCATTTCCCCACAAGCTAGGATTCGGGTTGACCTCACTGGGCGTGTTGGCGCATTAAGGCGCATTATGCTGATCAGGTCACAGGAGATATCCGGGACTTTCGGTGCGGACAACGTGGTGATACTGGGCGTTGAAGGCGCAACGCTCGCTTATCGCGCCGACGGGCTTTATGTCAGAGGTCCGGTAAAGGGGCTTGCCGTTTGCATACGTTGAGATGGCACGGGGAAAGGATGCAATTTGACATGAGAAGTCTTGCCATTGTTCTGGGCTGCACGTGTGCCGTGTTGACGTTAGGGGCGGCAATATCGGTAGAGACGCCGAAAGGTGAGGTCGATAGGGTCATATACAGCGATGCGCTACAGCATCCAACGCCATTTACCATCGCCTTTCGGATCACGCCTTCGCCGTACGCCTATGACAGGACTCGCATCGGCAAGGCTGGGCTTGTCTGCGCTTCCGGGAATGGCTACCACAATGGCTTTCGCGTGACGCTCCTTCCAGAGATGGACAATTCCCTGAACGGCTACAGGATGTCCATTTCGTTTGCGACAAACGGGAACGGGCACGTTTCACTGCCTGTGCCTGGCATACTCACGACGGGCAGACAGTATGCGATAGCCTTTGTGTGGGACGGTCAGGAAATCAGATCCTATTTGAACGGCACGTTTGGAAGCAAATGCGCCTTGGCTGGCTATACTGCGCCAAGGCATCGGTTTACGGTTGGCCCTGCGGGGTATGGCGTAGGGTTCTGCCCAATATCCATAGAGGGCTTTACCATTTGGGAGCATGTGCTTTCCGATGACCAGATACTTGCGATTACCACAGGCCTTTCCGAAGGAAGCGTCAATGGGTCTGCGGATATGCCAGCTGGCGTGACAGACTTGAAATCGGTGAAGGATTATCTCGTTGGGTTGGATGCGGCTGCTTTTTCCGATATGAGAGCTTTGGCGTGGAACACGGCAAGGAAACTCGCCGATTCCGGCAGTAGGGCTGAAGCCGCGAAACTATACCGGTTGCTGGCAGAACGTGCGCCCGCGAGTCGCGATTACGATGGCGGGAACCTGTCCGCCGCCCGTTTTGCGGAACATTACGGGGAGTCTGCCGTCGTGTCGGCGGTTGCGGGGCTTCGGACGATGCCGCCAGTGGAGCGTGGCGGTTGGCGGCATGGTGAGTTTACGATCGACAGGTCTCGCGCGAAATACGTGGCTGAAGACGGCGATGACGCAAATGGTGACGGTACCCGGAAACGCCCGTTCGCGACGCTTTCGAAGGCGCTTGCCTCTGTCCGTGGGACGGCCTGTCGGCAGATTGTCGTGCGGGGCGGACGATATGGGGCATTGTCGCAAACTGTGATCGGCGCAGAGGATTCGGGTACGTCCGCAGCGCCTTTGATCATCGAGTCGGAGGTCGGCGAGACGGCAATGTTCGATGCTGGCGTGGAAATATGCGGATTCAAGAAATGCGGACGAGGCGATATCCTGTGCGCAGACGTATCGGCGAAAGGCATCGACCTGACCAAGCCGTCGCACTGGGGCTACGCATGTGGCGGGGAACGGTATTTGGCTGAACTATGCGAGGACGATCAGGCCTTGCAACTATCGCGCCATCCAAATCGTGGCTTTCTCACGACATACGATTGCGACAAGACCAACCTGACATTCCGCCTTGACCTCCCTAACCTTGAGGCATGGGCGAACGAGCCGGAACTGATGGCATTGTCGTATATGCGCTGGTATTGGGGAGATGAGACTACTGCCCTGACGATAGACCCAAAAAGCGGGCTCATGCATGTGGATCGGGATCGTATCAAAAGGGTTGGCCCAGATCGTCCTGTCAGGCTCGTTAATGCGCTTGCGGCCATTGACGAGCCGGGCGAGTGGTTCTTGGACCATAAGGCGGCAAGGCTCTACTATTGGCCTATGAAGGAGGGGGCGCGTGTTGAGCTATCCCAATCCAGAGAGCCGATAATCCTACTCAACGCAGTGAGCAATGTAGTAATACGCGGATTGACGTTTCAGGCTACGCGTGCGACTGCCGTCAGCATGAATGGAGTCAGGAATGTCCTGTTCCAGCGCAACGTCATCCGCAATTGCGGGAGCGCACTTTATGTCCGTGGTCAGGATGTCGAGATTTCCGACAATCGGATGAGGTCTTTTTCGTTCGGCGCCATATCCGCATACGGCGGGGATCGAACGGATCTGGTTCCGGCAGGGATCCGCATTCTCGGAAACGACATTTCGGATGTTGAACGTCGGCAACGGACGTACTGCCCTTTTGTCCAGGCGGAAGGGTGCGGCATAGAGATAGCCTACAACCACATGCACGATGCTCCTTCTTCCGCCATGAGGCTGGAAGGGAATGACATCTTGGTGTGTTCAAACATCGTAGAGCGATGTGTGCTTGAGTCGGATGACCAGGGAGCCGTAGACATCTATGCGAATCCGACGTACGCCGGGATTGAGATCGTAGGGAACACGTGGAGGGACATCGGTAGCCCTGATTGCGTGGGATATGTGGGGCAGGCCGCAGTCCGTCTGGACGACGTGATATCTGGAGTGAGGATTCGGCAGAACCGCTTCTACAACTGCGGATACAAGTATTTTGGCGCAGTGCAGATAAATGGCGGTCGGCTTAATGAAGTGGACAACAACCTGTTCGTGAATTGCAGACGCGATGTGACGATCAACATTCGGTTGCCGAAGTGGTGGAATGACGTGATGACCACTGGACGTTACGCGAAGCGCGTAAATGCGCTAAGGTTGTCCGAGGAGCCTTACCGTTCCCGGTATCCGTACCTTAAGGACATCCTTGCGTGGCCATGCATGAATTTCGTCTCGCGCAGCATCCTCGTGGACACTCCGCAGAGTTGCCGGGCAATCGGCGAAAACGGGAATATCTCATTCCCGGTAGAGCCAAATGACGTGCCAGAAGGGTATGACCCGATACCTAAGGCCATTGCACCGATGGCGGTACGTTGTCAGTAGACACTTGCACCACGCCATGCCGGAAGTTTCCGCGACACCTGCTTAAGCATGTATTGCGGTCGGGAGGCGATGTTTGGTACAATGTGCCCGATAAGTGTAACTGTAGAATGGCAGGAGGGGCTTTGACCATGAAATCAATAGTGTTGTCTGTTTCCGTGATGATTCTCCCGTTCGTATCCGTTGCCGGGGAGACGTCCAATCGCTGGGTATACGTATCCGTGCCGATGACCGAAGATGCGAATGTGGCAACGGTATCGAATGTCGCGGTGACGGCCAGGGCTGGAGGATTCAACGGAATCCTGCTGTCGTGCGGGCTGGACTTCATGCGGTTCTGGCCGAAGGATCGCCATGATCGCCTCGACGCGATAAGGCGAATCTGCTCGGAGAACGGCCTTGAGATCATACCGGCGATCTGGTCGTTTGGCTACGGGGCTCTCCAGAACTACGGCATGAGCGCACTTGAGGGCGTTCCGGTGGAGGATGCCCCGTTCGTCGTACGTGGCGGCGAAATCGTGTTCGACGAGGATTCGGCGGTTCGCAGGGACATCAATGCAACGCAGTCCGAATGGCAGAAGACCAAGGGCTTCTGCCGCACGATCCAGAGTCTCAAGGTGACGCCGCATCGACGCTACCGGTACCGCTTCGAGTTCCGTACGGCTGGAATTGAGTCGAAGATGCCGTTTGTCGTGAGCGTTGTGGACTGCAACGCAAAGCAATGGCATGAGAAGGAACGCCTTACGGTAAAGTATGCGTCTACGCAGGATTGGACTTCGGTTACGTACGACTTCAACTCGATAGACTCCAGCGAGTACTACCTGTACACAGGCTTTTGGGGCGGAGTGTCCGGCGGAGACCTGGAGCTTCGCAACCAGACGCTTACCGAAATTCCCCCTTGCGACGTGCTGCTGCGTCCGGGCGCACCCCGTTCCCTCAGACGCGTGGCGGACGGAAAGGTGTATGTGGAGGGCAGGGATTATGTCGTTCCACGTCCAACCTATCCGGCTTGGAGGCAGGGCAAGGATGTGGTGCGTCTCGCGCGTCCATCGCCATCCTCTATCCCGGATGGCGAAAGGCTCATGTTCAGCGCATATGCGCCGGCGGTCGTCAATGGGGATCAGGTCTCTATATGCCTGAGCGAACCAGACCTCTTCGAGCGCATCGCGGCAGATTCTGCGGCGCAGATAGAGCGGGCCATGTCGCCCAAGAGCTGGTTCCTGTCGATAGACGAGTTCCGCAACGGCGGACTGTGCGCCGCCTGCCGCGCCCGTGGCCTCACCATGGGGCAGATCTATGCGGATGCAATTACGCGTCTGCACGGGATCATACGCAAGACGCATCCGGGTGCGGACATTCTGATGTGGAGCGACATGATCGACCCGAACCACAACGCCGTCGAGCCGTATTACAACAGCCGTGGCGGATTTAAGGACGCGTGGAAGGGCATACCGAAGGACATCACGATAGCCTGTTGGTACGACCGCAAGAGCGAACTGTCGATGAAGTTCTTCTCGGACAACGGGTTCAGGACGCTCGCCGCCGCGTACTACGATGAGAAGCCGTCGTTCGAGTATTCGAGACGCTGGCGCGATGCCGTGCGCCGCACAGATGGTGCGCGAGGCATAATGTACACCACGTGGCGACACAACTACATCGACCTGCCCGCCTTCATGAAGATGGTCAACGAATCGGACACGGCAACTCAACGATAGTGACATTAATTGACGATTGTGGTATCATTAGGGGCAAACAGACGGGAGCGTTCGGATGAAAATGCGGTTCGAAAAGCTATCTCTTGCTGCCGCAGCATCTTTCCTGATGCTGTCCACTGTCTGTATTGCGGCGTTGCCCGACCGGCTCGTATATCTGCCATGCAACTTCTGGGGCAAGTCCGGCGAACCACATTCATACGAATTCTTCACGAACATCGCGCAACGTGCGCACAAGGCAGGATACAACGGCTTGATCCTGTCGGCCCACCTCGATCTCATGGCGCAATGGGGATATGGCAGCTACTTGAGCAATCGAGTAGTGCAGGCAAAGGCGTTCTGCGATTCACTTGGGCTGGATCTCGTTCCGATGACGTGGGACGTTGGCTATGGCGGCGATTGCCCGCCGAACTGGTTCGAGAGCCGTACGATTGAGAATCTTCCGTATGTCCGCCATGGGGCAAAGGCGGTCTTTGATCCTCCCAAGGTGGAGATTCACGGTGGCCCGACCGACCACATGTCGTTCAGCGGCGACGGTGGCGACAAGATGCCGATGCGACCGACTCGGCGTTTCACGCTGAAGAAAGGAGTGAGATACGTAATCTCCGCAATGGCGAAATCGACCGGTGTCCCAGAGAGTGACATATTCCAGTTCATCGGCTTCATTTCGAGCGTCAAGGGGAAGTCCTCGTACTATTCGTGCCACAAGTATCCGCATGACGGCAAGTGGCATGAACTCGTGTTCCCAATGGAGGCCAAGACGGATGAGGAGATCAGCCTCGTGTTCGGGCATTGGGGGAAAGTCGGCAGTCTGGAACTCTCCAATCTCACCGTTCGTGTGCGCGGCATATGCGGAGCGACACGCAGGGACGGCATACCGTTCGTCGTAAAGGATGCCGTTTCTGGCGTAGCGTATCGAGAAGGACGAGATTACGCTGAAGTCCCTCCAATAAAGGTTCGCGGCGAGGGCGATCCGCTTGGCCCGTACCTTGAGCTTGACATTCCGCAGGGGAGCCGAATAAAGGATGGCGCCCGCCTTTTGGTTACTGCGGATATCCCATCGCGCTTCGGGTACGGCGAGAGGGCGCAGTATGCGGCATGCATGTCGAACGAGGCCTGGTACAGACGTGCCGAAGACGCTGCGCGAGTGATCGGGAGCACAATCCATCCCAGGCGGTGGTTCCTTTGCTTTGACGAGCTTCGCAGCGCGAACAGCTGTGCCGCATGCCGCGCAAGAGACACTGATATGGCTCATCTGATAGGCGATTGCCTTGCCCGTCAGCGCGAGATCGTGCGCAAGGTGTCTCCGGACGCGGTGTGCTACGTGTGGGGCGACATGCTCGACCCGAATCACAACGCCAGGGACGGCTACGCGAATACGCGCGGCAGTTTCACGGGGATTGCAAAATGCATACCGCAGGATCTCGTAATAGTGCCATGGTGGGGAGAAAAGGCTGCGCAACAGGTGGAATATTGGCGCGAAAACGGATTCAAGGTGTGCCCGGGCGCGTACTACGACCACAGTGGACAGGTGAACGAGAAGGGTTGGCTGGCGGCCACAAAGCCCTATCCGAAATCCGTGACCGGGTTCATCTTCTGCACTTGGCGCATGGACTTTGACGAATTGGAGAATTTTTCGGAACTGATGTTTGGATCGCGGAGATGACCGGCATCTTGATTGGACGAAAGGAAATGTCTGAATGAAAGCAGCAATGATGCAATGCCTCGCCATGGCGGCGGTTCTGTCTGGAACGGCCTGGGCGGCGTCGTTCGATGTCGGAACGGGCGAGGTGAAGACGCTCGACGACGCTGCGATTAGCCAGTATGATGCGATATCGGTTGCGTCCGGCGGCGTGTTGGTGCTTGACACTTCGGAGGCACCATCCGTGGCCATAACCGGCAATGGCGTGATCCGCAAGTCGAATCTGGCGAACTGGTCTATGACGGTGGAGAATACCGTGTTCGCCGGAACGTGGGAGATAATAGGCGGCGTTGTCGAATGCTCTACCGACATGAACACGTTCGGACGGAACATCGTTGACTCTGGCGGATGCCGGATAGCAGTGACAAATGGAGCTACGCTCGCGGTTTCCGGGAATGGCGTCGCTGTTGCCGGTTTCGACAACAAGAGGGTCATTATTGGCGGCAATGGCGTTGACGGTCGCGGTGCGCTTGAGTTCGCCGATTCGATCGTGGATACGAGCGGAAGGCTGTTGCGCTATTTGGACGTTGCCGAAGACGCGACGCTAACCATGAAAGGGCTTGCGATCCTGGTTGATGGATCGATAGACCTCAATGGACATTCCCTGACCGTATCTGGCGGCGGCGCCCTGCACGTGATGGACATGGACATATCCGAGACTGGCGAGATAGCCGTTGTAGGCACGGAGCAGAAATCTACGCAGCTGCTCTTCCGTTCATGGAGCAGCAGTAGCATTGCCGGTAGGCTGACCGATACAGACGGCATGTGCTTCACCCTTGGAGGCTATGCGACCATCGGCACCTACAACAGATACAGGGAGTTCTCGCGTCCGCTCCGTGTGCGCGGGCGGAGGAACACGCTTACGCATACCGAGCAGCACCTGAACGAGATTGAAGAGGACAGGTCCTGCGGCCATCAGGTCTGGGCAGGGCCGATTACGTTCCTCGACGACGATGCTTCGTCAACGCTTGATGTCTATGTACGGTACTATCTCTGCGGTTTGACCCTCTCCGGCAAGATATCGGGTCCGGGATCGATTACGTTTAGCGGAGACGGATGCACGTACATCACCAACGGCGAAAACGACTACACCGGAGCCACCACGTTCGGCTCGGGCGCATATGTGCTTGGCTCGTCTGGAGCGGTACCTGAATATGCGAAGGATCCCGCCGACCTCGTGTGGACTAAAGGACAGCTCATCCTGTCCGGGCCGGATCCATACCGCTTCTGGCGGCTGAACGTCCGGAACTCGGTTCTCAATGACTTCACGACGTCAGTCACGCTGGATGGCGCGGACGTCACGGTTACTAAGGATGGCTATTGGGGCGTAGGCGTTGGCGGAACCGGCAGCCGCCTTGTCGTGACCAACTCGCTCGTAAGGTCTGAAGACCTTTCCCAAGCGGATTCGTTCAACACGACTTATTGGAGCTATGCCACGATGACGAATTCGCTTGTGGTCGGCAAGGGCGCGAGCGGATTCCTTGAGGTGGAGTCTGGGGCGGTGATCTCCAACCGTCTGCAGGTTGGCATGCATGGGGTTGCGGTTTGGGATGACGTGTCGTATGGCGCGGTTCGCCAGCGGGGCGGAAGCGTAGTTGCGGTCTCGCCTGACGGAGATTACATGAAGGGGAACGCGCTTGGGGTCGGACAGTCGTGTGGCGGCTATTACGAGCTGTTGGGCGGCGAACTAGTTTCGCACGGAGCCTTTTCTGTCGGTGTCGGCGGAGTCGGTACGCTGTGGATGCGTGGCGGGACGTTTGTCGTGACGAACTTCCTTAACTCGGAGACGCAAGGTGAATTGTGGATAGGGGCATTCAATCAGGGCAACGGGGCAATCCGCGTTTCAGGCGGCGCTCTGCGCCACTATGGGAAGCGTGAGATATTTGTCGGACGCGGCGCCATCCAAAACGCATGCCATTCGCTGACGGTTGACGGGGATGGAGCCTACTGCGATTTTGGAGATGCGCAATTCAACCACGGCTACGGGAACACCGAGAAATCTACGTTCACGGTCAACATGAATGGTGGAACGCTGAGGACTGGCGTGTTCTATAAGCATCCCCACGATGACCATCATCTCGACAATCGCCTGTTCGTCAACTTCGATGGAGGCACTTTCAGATGCGCCACAGGGGCAAGCGCCTTTGGCACTGGCGAACAGGGTGCAGACCGGATTACGGTGTATTCCGGCGGCGCAACATTCGACACGGATGGGCACGACGTGTGGGTGACGCAGCCGATCGAATCCCCCGTCGGCAAAGGCATCGCGTCCATCGACCTTGGCGGGCCGATAGCGTACACCAACGCCATGTCGCCCATAGTCAGGATCGAGAGCGAGACGGGATGTGGGGCGAGCGCCTTTGCACATTACGACTGGGATTCGCATACCGTCGACCGCATTGACATCCTGAGTCCCGGCAACGGCTACGAGGATGCCAAGGTGACGCTCATGTTTGCCCCGTCACGTACCGTTGAGATTGATTCGGCTAACGTGACCTTCGCGGAGAACGCCGCCGGTGGCTCCTTGACCAAGAAGGGCGAGGGCCGGCTCGTCCTTGCGGCGGCAAACACGTGGGCCGGGGCGACTTGCGTGCGTGGCGGCACGCTTGTGGCCGGATGCGACTGGGCGATTCCGGCGGATGCCGCCGTGATCCTTTCGGATGGCGGAACGCTTGACCTCGGAGATCGGATCAATCGTGTCTCTTCCGTCACGTACCAGGTCGGCGGCGGATCGATTGCCCGCTCTGGAAGTGCGGAGATGCCGGAGTCCGTTACGTTTGAGGTGTCCGTCGATGAGATTCTTGCCGGCAAGGCAATACCGTTCTCGGAGGATTTCGACCTCTCGAAGGTCACGCTTTCCGTGAAGGGTGCATTCCCTGACGACATGGATGGCGAAACCCGCTATCCGTTCATCACCACGACTGGCCAGTTCATTGGAAAGCCGTCTGTTTCCGCTCCGGCATTGCCCGCAGGGTATAGGTTCGCATTCGGGCCGAAGCGGATATCGCTCATACCGATGAAGGGATTCTCTGTGATATGCAGATAGGCCGTAAATACGCGTTCCCTATTGCCATGTGCCTAAGCGCAACGGCATTCGTCCTGTCTGTATGCGCAACGGCGTACGGCGGCATTTCTGGCTGGATCCAGGCGCCTTCCGCTGATGCGCACTATCTGACGGTTTGCCCGGAAGAATCGTCTCCAGACAACGTGAAGGACATCCCGTTTGCTGACGAAGAGTGCTGGGCGCAGGAGCCTACGCGGCGCATTCGCCTGAAGTCGGGGTGGAATGGCGCCAAGGGACCGGCGCCTCGCGTCGTGACGGGTTGGAGGTGCGATTGCGCAGTGGCCATCGTGCCTTCCGATGTCGCATCAGAAGGCTTTTCACGTGAAGTAAGGGGTCTATTGTACTCTTCTGCGCCACCGCCCTGACGGGGCCATCGCAATCCATATTCCTTTGCGGCACGTTTCGGTGCCGTGTGTTTGTCTTTTTTCTTCGTATTGTGTACGGCAAACCCGTAAGGGCTTTTGCCTTCCAATGAAAGGATGTGACGTATGCAGGATTGTAAGGTTGTATTTCCGTCGGGGAGCAGACTAGTGAGGGACATTGACGAGAAGGCGTTTAGCCATGTGAGCAAATGCCTTTGCGCAAGGGCTTTGCGTCTGACTAACAGAGAGACGTTCCTACACGAGGACTGCCCAGGCAACAAGATAGGCGTTGTGGTTCGCGGGGTGGTGCGTCTATACCGCCACAACAGGGCTGGACAGCGTACTGTGATTGAGGATGCGCTTCCGGGCGATGTGTTCGGGACGACTTGCGCCTTTCGCGACTCCAGTGTGCTGGACGTGAACGCAAGCGCGGTGGGAAGCGCCGACGTGGTGCTTTTCGACGCGTCGAAGGTATTGCGTCCGAAGTGCAGGGAGGTCTGCAAGGCCTACATGCAGTTCATGCGCAATCTTCTCTCGATCATGAGCCACAAGACGCTTCTGGTCAAGCAGAAGCTGCGGATAATATCCCAAAGGACGATCCGCGCACGGCTGATGCTGTATCTCAGGACTGTCGCGAAACGCCTCAAGACGAACGAGTTCAACATATCGTATGACAGGCAGGCGCTTGCGGACTATCTATGCGTAGACCGCAGTGCGCTTTCGACCGAACTCTCGAAACTGAAGACAGAGCGCGTTCGACAAGAACCACTTCTGTCTCTGCGGATGAGGGCGAAGCGGATGGATCCCGTATGCACGGGATCCATCCGCACTCTGTCGGCGCAGCCTACGGCTTGAGCCATGTCATACAAGCTCGGCGAGTATTGTGTCGCACACTTCTGTGCCGCGTTCGGTGAGCCGGTACGTGGGCGATCCTGTGCGCGATGGCTCGGCTGAGAGCAGACCTTCGGAGGCGAATCTGTCGAGCGTGGAAACCCAGTCTGGCACACGAGGTGCGAGTTCGGGGAATTCGTCGGCTGCCGTGGCGGGGTTGAGGCCTTCCTTCAGGAGGCGAAGCCGGAATATCACGCGGGAGACGGCGTTGCCCTCCCTGCTGAATGCGCCATCGCCGATTCCAATGTAGTCTTCGCCGCGCCATGTCGCAAGGTTGTGTCGGCATTCCATGCCGGGTTTCGAGAAGCTTGATATCTCATAGCGTTCGAGTCCGGCGCGTCCAAGAACCCTTTGCGCTTCGGCGAGTTCGGCAAGTGCCTCGTCATCGGT